>JAHHKH010000394.1 GCA_018679695.1 Maribacter sp. | reverse complement strand
ATTTAAGGGTAAACCAGAACATGTAGTCAACTATATGTACTTTGTTGCCCAAGAACTTCGTGAGATTATGGCCCAATTAGGGTTCAGGACCGTAAACGAAATGGTAGGTCAAGTTCAAAAATTAGATCGTAAAAAAGCCATTGATCACTATAAGGCATCCGGTATTGATCTCTCACCGATCCTGCATCAGGTAGATGTTCCAAAAGGAACCAAGTTTTACAATACACAAAAACAAAAACACAGGATTGATGAATCCATCGAATTTGAAATTCTAGAAAAAGCACATCCAGCGCTCTTCAGAAAGGAAAAAATATCCTTGGATTTTCCTATCCATAATACTGATCGGGCAATCGGTGCCATTATGAGCAACGAGATTTCAAAGGTTTATGGTGCCCAAGGACTGCCTATTAACACCATAAAATTGAATTTCACTGGCTCGGCCGGCCAAAGTTTCGGGGCATTTGCAACACGGGGTCTTACTATGACCGTTAATGGGAATACCAATGACTATTTAGGGAAAGGCCTTTCAGGAGCCAAACTGGTAATAAAAGTTCCCGATGGTTCAACTATTGTCCCGGAAGACAATGTAATAACGGGCAATGTTACATTATATGGGGCAACGGCCGGTAGAGCATATATCAACGGTAAGGCAGGAGAACGTTTTTGCGTTCGAAATTCAGGTGCCAAAACCGTTGTTGAGGGTATTGGCGATCATGGCTGTGAGTATATGACCGGCGGGGTTGCTGTTATTCTTGGTGAGGTCGGAAGAAATTTCGGAGCAGGTATGAGCGGTGGAATCGCTTATGTTTACGATAAAAACAAAAGCTTTGAGAAAAGATGCAATAAAGAAGCATTGAACCTATTGGCTGTGGAAGAAGATCAGGACATTGCAGAATTGAGGGAATTGATTGAGAACCACTATAATTATACCATGAGCCCTTTAGCCCAGCGGTTATTGGAAAATTGGGAAGACTCTCTTCCCCATTTCATCAAGGTTTTCCCAGAAGAATATAAACAGGCATTAATCCGTTTGGAAAAAGAAAAAATTGAAACAATTTAAATCGAAACATGGGAAAGATTACAGGATTTTTGGAATTCGATAGAAAAATAGAGCAATACGCACCGGTTAAGGAACGCGTTAAAAATTATAAGGAATTCACAATTCCAATGAAAGAGGCTGCCTTAAAGGAGCAAGGCGCCCGTTGTATGGATTGTGGGATACCATTTTGTCATAGTGGTTGTCCCTTGGGCAATCTTATTCCAGATTTCAATGATGCTGTATATCGGGGTAAATGGGAAAAAGCGGCTGAAATATTGCATGCCACCAATAACTTTCCAGAGTTTACAGGAAGGTTATGTCCCGCACCTTGTGAGGAAGCCTGCGTACTTGGCATCAATGAAGATCCGGTTGCCATAGAGAATATTGAGAAGAACATTGTTGAAACCGCCTTTAAAAATGGTTGGATAGTAGCAAATCCTCCTATCAATAGAACGGGTAAAAAAGTTGCTGTAATCGGTTCAGGACCAGCAGGGC
This sequence comes from Maribacter sp., assembly GCA_018679695.1. GTDB lineage: Bacteria > Bacteroidota > Bacteroidia > Flavobacteriales > Flavobacteriaceae > Maribacter_A. The sequence goes on along the minus strand of JAHHKH010000394.1, from coordinate 4,801 downwards.
TGGCCACGGCCCAACAGTTGAATCGTGCCGGACACTTGGTCACGGTTTTCGAAAGGGATGAAAAACCAGGGGGACTGTTACGATATGGCATCCCTGATTTTAAGATGGAAAAACATGTAATCGATAGAAGAGTTAAAGTGCTGGAGGAAGAGGGTATCGAGTTCAAATGCGGCATCCATGTGGGTAAAGATATCAAAGCCACCGAATTAAAGAATGATTATGATGCGTTGGTCCTCACTGGAGGTGCTACGGTCAGGAGAAGTTTACCAATAAAAGGTGCCGATCTCAAAGGTGTGGTCCAAGCAATGGACTTCTTAGGCCAAAATAACAGACGTGTAGATGGAATTAAAGATCTTGGGGAAGAAATTCTGGCTGCCGATAAAGATGTGGTTGTCATAGGGGGAGGCGATACGGGATCGGATTGCATAGGAACATCCATTCGGCAAGGGGCAAAGTCAGTTTCCAATTTTGAGATTATGCCAATGGCAACCACGGATCGTCCAGAAGAACAACCATGGCCATTTTGGCCAATGCGTTTGCGCACCAGTTCTTCACATAAAGAAGGTGCCGAACGTTTTTTCAGCATATCAACCAAGGAGTTTATTGGTGACGACAAAGGAAATCTAAAAGGATTGATAACTTCTGAAGTGGAATGGATCAAGGAACCTGGTAAACGACCTAGCCTAAAGGAAGTTGAAGGAACTGAAAAAGAATGGAAATGTGAATTGGCACTTTTAGCCTTAGGTTTTACAGGCTCTGAAATGACCATTGCCGATCAGTTGGGCCTAGAAACCGATCCAAGGACCACTATAAAGGCCACCACGACGGATTATATGAGCAATGTGCCAGGAATATTTGTGGCGGGTGATCAACGAAGAGGCCAATCTTTGATTGTATGGGCCATTTCTGAAGGTAGACAGGCAGCACACCATGTCGATGCTTTCCTTATGGGCGAATCTAACCTACCCTTGAAGGGAGAAGGTGATTTGCCTAGGATTTAAATTATTCGATTTCTGTAAGTTCGTTAGCATATAGTTCAACATTTGCACTAACCGCAGCATGAACCACTACTCTTTTATACTGCCCTTCTGGTTAATATTCTTATTTAACTGTACTATTCGTTGGTCAACCAGATAATGCATGGAGTTTTTGGTATAAGATCCGTTTTTCAATAGTTTACCCGCAGGTCGACCGGTAAGGATTTCGATTCCCTCGTCAATAGTTTCTATTGCCCAAATTTGAAACTTTCCCTCTTTGATGGTCTGTACTATATTCGGTTTTAGCATTAAATTCTCAATATTGCTTTTTGGGATAATTACACCTTGTTCCCCACTTAAACCACTTTGACTACATACTTCAAAAAAGCCCTCTATCTTTTCATTAATTGCTCCAACTGCTTGCAATTCCCCTTTTTGATTTATGGCTCCTGTCACTGCTATCCCCTGTTTTATTGGTAGTTGGGAAAGACTGGACAAGATTGCATACAATTCGGCACTGGAAGCACTGTCACCCTCAATTTCAGAATAACTTTGTTCAAAAACTAGGCTGGCAAAAAGGCTGATAGGCCTATTCTGGGCATACTTTTCGGCCAAATAGCCCATTAATATCAAAACACCCTTAGTATGGATGGGGCCTGCAAGTTTTGCTTCCCTTTCAATATCAACCAAGCCAACTTTACCAGAAGCAACACTTGCTGTGATTTTATTGGGCCGACCAAAAGCGATATCTCCCAGGTCAATTATTGAAATACCGTTTATTTGACCGATTTTAGATTTAGTCAGTTCGATCATCAATTTTTTTCGCCTAATCATTTCATTAATCTTTTCTTGAATAAGATTAGATCGATAATATTTGGTATCCACTGCCTTGAGTATTTGTTCTGAACTAATTTCGTCCTGGGAATCCAATTGGGCATAATGGTGTGCTTCATGTAAAATATTACTGATCTCCCCAAACTTTATGGAAATTTTATGCTGGTCTTGGGCCATTCGGGATGCTTGTTCAACAACACTTGCCATAGCTTTGTCGGTTAAAGGCAAAAAATCATTTTCTCGCTCTATCTTATGGATAACTGTGGCGAAATCCTTGATATTCTGCACGGAATAATCCATGGATGTATCAAATTCGGCCTTTACCTTAAAAAGTTCCTTAAAATCTTCATCAAAGTCATATAACAAATAATACCATCTGGGGGAACCGATCAATATTATTTGTACGTTAAGTGGAATAGGGTCAGGTTTTAGACTTTTAGCACTTAAAAAACCGTACCGCTCATTTGCATCCTCTATAATGATCTCATTATTGTTTAGCGCTCTTTTTAAACTATCCCAAGAGAAGTAGTTCAACAGCAGTTCCTTTAGGGGAATAATTAAGTATCCTCCATTTGCCCTATGTAAAGAACCCCCTCTTATCAAGGTGAAATTGGTAATTAATGTACCCATATCCGATTCATGCTCTACCTTTCCAAAAAGATTATTATAAGTGGGGTTCAGTTCCATAATTATTGGAGACCCATTTAGATGGGAGTTATCGGTAATCACGTTCACCGCATATTTTACTAACTTGGCATCACTCCTAGTGGAGAACTTGCCTTGGGGCATTGAAACATCCAAAAAGTCAGTTAAATTTTCGGTTATGTCCCTTTTAACATCCTCTAAAAAATTTAGCACATCATAAAATTCCATATACTTTTCCTGTAGCTCCTCCAACAAAGCCTCTATTGCGTAAAGCGCAACTTTTTCCTCCAATCGCAATAAAGCTGCATTACTCGCCCTTTCCAAATCACGGTTTTTTCGTAACAGCCCAATTAGTTCTTCCTTTATTTTATCCTGATTATTTAAAATTTCCTCTTGCTGCTTGGAATCAAGTTGTCGAAATTTTTCATCAGCAATAGGGGTTCCACTTTCATCTACTGGTAGTGCAATTAGCTCAATAGGCGTGCGCTTTATCACAATATTATTGGCCTTGGCTTTTTTGTGGATATCCCTAAAAAGTTCAATTTCTTTTTGCTGGAAATTTGATATAATACCCTGCCTTTTATCAGCATATTCCTTGCTTTCAAATGCCCTAATCAAGGAATTTTTCACTTCCTCGATAAGAATCTTGATTTCATTCTTGAAAATTTCCGCTCCGCCTTTCGGTAAACTAAGTTTTTTAGGGAAGTAGGAATCTTTAAAATTGTTAACATAGCACCAATCCCCTGGTGATGGTTCTAATTTGGTCTTTTCCTCTAAAAAATGATTTACGGCTTTAAGTTTACCACTACCAGGATACCCAGAGACATAAATATTAAATCCCCCGCTTTTATTTCCTATTCCAAATTCCAGGGCTTTTAGTGCTCTCGCTTGTCCAATCAATGGTTTTAAGGGATACTCTTTTTTTAGTTGTTTCCGGTTTACTGCTGTGGTGGGTACGGTTCTTCTTAGTTGATCAGGTTTCAGCGCTCTTACCATTTGAGTTTTTCGTTAAAAAAAATAAATAGGAAAGAGAAAGTTACATTAAGTCTAAGGGGAAATATATGACATCGGTCATGTCTTTGATAGTCTTAAATCCTCGGAATGGACAGATGATCTAATCATGTCTACTTATGAAATCGAAATAAGTACATGGGTATTAACTAAGGAATTTTTTTATTTAGATTGATAAAGTTTCTATCCTCTACAGCCTATTTGTTCGGGCAGAAGGTGATTTGCCTTGGATTTAAATAACTATAACCAATATTAGTCTCTGGTAACCTTACTCCCCCACCAATCCTCATTAGGGGAAAAACCTTCAGCCAGCACTTCCTTACGCGCATGCTCCAAAGCTGGCAACTGCTTATTTATTATTTGCCGACGTCGTTGATTGGCTAGTTCGGCGTTGTATGTGGAGTCGATCTCTGGCATGTTGGCTCCTACTTCCGATAACCAATCGAGCAACTTTCTGGACATCATTTGGGTTACTTTTGGATTAATTGCGGCCACATCGTTTTGTTCACTTGGGTCCTGCCTCAAATCATACAGCTCATCACTGCCATCTTCCCAATAATGAATCAATTTCCACCCATCTTCCTGAATAATCGAGGAAGGATTACCACCTTGATTGCCATAATGAGGGTAATGCCAATACAGTGGACGCACACTCGTCAACTCCTTGCCTTCCAGTAAAGGTCTTAAGCTTATACCATCAACATGTTGCGCTGGTAAAAGATCGATGTCCGCTAAATCCAATAACGTTGGGTAAAAATCGGCTCCCGTAACTGGAAACTCGCTGCTGTGATCGGTATTCCTTAGCCAAGGGACTTTAATAATATAGGGTTCACGAATACCCCCCTCCCATTGATATCCCTTTCCTCCCCTTAGCGGTAGGTTTGAGGTAGAAAAGGAATCCCCAGAGGCAACACCTCCATTATCCGAAGTAAAAACTACTATGGTATTGTCTTCGAGCCCATGGGTTCTAAGTGATTGTAATACTAAGCCCACTGCATCATCCATGCTCTCTACCAAGCCTGCATAAATAGGATTATCCTGCACTTGACGGATAGGAAGCACTCGTTCCATTGCATATCCATTTTCAGGGATTGGCATTTTATGGGTTTTGTCCCTGTACTTTTTCCATTTGTTCTTTGTCGTTTGAATAGGCCCGTGCACTGCATAAAATGAAAGAAAAGCGAAAAATGTCGAGTCCTTGTTTTGATTAATGAAATGAACGGTTTCCTTGGCCAATCGCATGGATAAATTTTCCCCTTTCTCCAAATTCGGAAGATTTGGATTTTCCCATGGCGAAAAATAACCCCCTATAGGGCTACCCTTTTCCCAACCTC
>JAHHKH010000368.1 GCA_018679695.1 Maribacter sp. | reverse complement strand
TTATATTACTATGCTGCGGCCGCGATTGCCGCAATAGTGCTTTTGGCCATTGGTTTGCGAACGGATAATACGTCGGAACCCACATTCGAAGGTCTGGCAAACACAGAAATAGAAGAATATTTTGAATTTAATGATTTAGGGCTCACAACCTATGAAATTGCCGAAGTCATCCCTGTTGACGAATTGGATATTTCGGATATCATGGATGATAAACTTGAAGAAGAAAATATCATTGATTATTTAGATAATAGCATTGAAAATATAGAAGAATTAAACCTAACGGAATATGAATATTAATAGGAAGATATTGGTCTTATTATTTTTGTTGCTCACTACATCATTAATGTATGGGCAGCGTAGACCTGATAAAGAAAAAATAAAATCATTGAAAGTTGCATATATAACAGAACGATTGAATTTAAGCAGTACCGAAGCACAGGCATTCTGGCCCATTTATAATGCCCATGAAGAAAAGATGGAATCTTTTAATATACAAGAACGAACCCATATTTATGGTAAGGTACGGGATATGGAAACTTTGGATGAAAATGAGGTTGAGGTATTGTTGGATGATCTTATGGCTTTGCAGGAAGCGAAGCAAAAGGCAAATTCACAATTTCTGAAGGATATTCGAAAAGTAATCTCGGCAAAGAAGACCTTTATGCTTTTAAAAACAGAAAACGGATTCAAAAGACGATTGTTACAGCAGTACCGACAAAAACAGGGCGGTGGACTCAGATAACACATTTTTCGATGAAATACACAAAAGGGAGCTTATCAGCTCCCTTTTTCATTAAACCATAGTTGAAAATAATAGTCAAAAAGATATAACCCGACCAGACGTTTAATTCAGGTCAATAAATTATAAGCTATGAAAAGTTTTAAGATTATTATGATTGCAATGGTATTGCTGGGAACAATGTTTTCAGCAAATGCCCAAAGAAAAGTTGTTAAGGTTTATCCAAAACATGGTACTGTGGTAACAACTGTGCATAAACCCAAACTTATTGTACATAAGGGAGCGAGATTTCATTTTGCGAAAGGTGTCTGGTACAAGGCCAGAGGCGCGAAATATGTCGTCTGTGCAGCGCCCATTGGAATTACTGTTAGGCATTTACCCCGAGGATATAAAGTTGTTCGCCTTAACGGAAGAAAAATTTACAAATACAAAGGTATTTGGTATAAAAAGAAAGGAAGAGGATACGTGGTTTTTAACGTATAATCGGTTTGGTTGGTTGTTTTGAAGAGGAGTCATTTTGACTCCTCTTTTTATTTAAAAGTCAATTTGGCAATTCTGTTTTTACCCGCTGCATAGGCAATTGAATCATTCAGGAATCGAAGGGTATAAAAAGATTCATCCGACAATTCAGTCCAGCTCTCTCCCATATTACTGGAATACGAAATACCGGTGAACCCCAAGGCTACTATCCCGTTTCCGCCTGCCTTTGGCACGAATTGTACACAACTTTTATAACCGGGTTCCTGACCATCTGAAATAAGTTTCCATGTTTTACCGCCATCCTGTGTAAATGCCTTATTGGAAATATTGTTATCTGGATTGGTATAATCGCCACCAAAAGCGATTCCTATATTTTCATCATAAAAATCAATCGAATAAATACCTTGCGTTGGTTCGCCTTTTACGATTGGTGTTTGTATCAGCTGCCATGTCTGCCCTTTGTCCCTAGAAAAAAAGATGGTGCTGTTCGTTGTTGCAATCCATGTTCTGTCACCCACGGTTTTAATGTTTGTATTACTGGCGGCGAAAGCCCCTTCGCCCTCTACCCCTTTCGGTAGTTCGGAACAAGGTATTTTGTTCCAGGATTTACCACCATCACGTGTAACAATAATTGACAGACAGCCATCAACAGTATCTCCCATGGCAATTCCTTCCATATCATTCCAAAAGGTCATAGCATCGTAAAAAACATCTTCCCCTTCTTCCTTGTAAATAAGATTCATTCCCCCAAAACCCGTTCCATAAAGTAATGCCGGGTCTGCCACCGACAACATAAAAAAATCAGTTGACGTATGGGCAACGGCCCTAAATTCGGGAAGAATGGTATCATATTTCTGAACATTGGTACGAATTTTATTGGTTATCAGGTCAATACTTCCAAACGTTCCCTTATTCGCCGCAAATGCCAAACTATTATCCATTAGTTCAATAGCACGTATACTTAACGAGTCTTCAAAAATGGTTTCGATGTTAACCCGTGAGAATGGTTTGATCGGCATCTCTCTCCCACAAGCGATAAACAACAAAAAAACAAGACAAATTCGATAAAAACGCATAATCAATATTTTCTTTAAAAATAGTTTGAATGTAACTTAAAACAATATCTTTAATCAACATAATTTACGATATCGGTCAACACAGAAAACTTCGACTGAACAATACGAACCAATACCATGGCGGTCACAAAGGATAAACTGCATATTTTGCAACCATTTATATTACCATGTGGTGCTACTTTAAAAAATAGAATTGCAAAAGCAGCGATGACAGAACGTTTAGCTGGCAGAGATTCGAAAGCCAATAAATGGCATACAAAATTGTACCGCAAATGGGGTGCATCTGGAGCGGGTCTGTTGATTACCGGCAATGTTATGATAGACCGCAGATACAAAGAATCTTCTGGGAATATCGTTGTTGAAGATGAAAGTGGTCTAAAAGAACTGCAATCATTAACCGCTAATGGTCTAAAAAGCGGCAATCATCTTTGGGCACAAATCAACCATGCCGGGAGACAATCAACCATATTCTCGACATTTAAACCCATAGCCCCTTCAGCCGTTCAATTAAAAAAACTAATGCTCTTTGCAAAGCCTCGGGCAATGACCATAAAAGAAATTGAAAATGTTATTGACAGGTTTGTAAACACAGCTGTCGTATGTAAAAAGGCAGGATTTACCGGCGTCCAAATTCATGCGGCACATGGCTATTT
>JAHHKH010000326.1 GCA_018679695.1 Maribacter sp. | reverse complement strand
CAAGGTAGGTTTAAAATCTTCGGCTTTTGTCTGTTTGATAATCAGATTACTCTTGGTACCACGCATTATACTATAATGGGTATCCCCCGTTCCTTCCGGTGCTTCATAATTCCATATAACCGATACTTTGGCATGCTTTCCCTTAATTGTATAGTTCATTTCACCATTGCAATATACTTTCAATTTGTTGTCCACTAAATCCTTATCTAGATAAGTGGGAAAAGCTTCCAATCCGGTTACCTTTTGAAATTGGCTACCTGTCAAGATGGTTGGCCATCGTTTTGCGGATAGCATACGTATATCTGATGTATCTATAATCCTATTTGGAAAGGCTTCCCATTGTATAAGATCCACTAAATGTGTGGTCACGTCAACGATACCCTCACCCTCTTCATTCACATCAAAGAACCATGGAGGTCGTACCAAAGGCTGACCAGAAACATATTTAAAGAAATGGTGTACACTTTCTTTACTAATGGCCGGATTCCCTTGATTACCCTCCACAAGTTCGCCAAATAAGCCTGGAAGCATTGAAATGTGTTTCTGCAAAGCGGTGGTCGCCTCAAAACGTTCGGTCATGATATCATAAATCAAAACACCTTTCTCCTTTGCAATTCTATATGCTTCCTTTAATTTTTCAAAACCATCTGGGTCAATGACCAATGGTTTATCGGCATAGACGTTTAAACCAGCCTTCACGGCCTCAAGAACATAATCTATTTTTTTGGAATTTTTGCCAGCAACAATCATGACATTACCTGGTCTTTTTGACATCATCTGCTGAAAATAATCAGTACCAAAATATGTCTTGACATTCCATTGGGTGGGATTATATTCTCGTGAATTATAGGTCTTTATCTTGCTCAAAAAATCCTTTACCTCTGGACCTTCAGGTGCAAAAACATGTATAGTGGAATCCACGTCCTTGTACATGGTCTTTTGAACCAATGCAGCATGGAAGTGGCCAGGGTCCAAAGTCATGAATATCACCTTGTCCGGGGTATCCTTATCACCTTTTTTACCGGTTTCTGCAATATCGACGCAGCCAGCACAAAGACTTAAAAGTATAATTTGAAATACATATCTCATTCCAATATCGGTATTCCCATGGTTTAAGCTTTGACATAATCAGTTCCGTATGGTTTCCGCTGGTCGCGATGCAATAGCGCATTGGCTTCATCATCGTTAATAAATACCTCGTTATCGGGGTCCCATAAGAGCTTTCGTGAGAATTGCATTGCAATATCGCTGATCAAACAAATAGCACAAGCCTTATGCCCTTTATCAATTGGTGAAATCGGATCTTCACGACTTTTAATGCAATCTAGCCAATTGCCATGCTGATCATCTATTTTATAGAGGTGGGTCTCGTTCTCCCCAATTTTTGACGTTAGTATTTTTGGATCCGACGCATTTAAAGCCTCACTACTTTTTTCCTTATCCACGGGATCCGACGCCGAGGCGGTGTATGCTCCTCGGGAAACAAAAATCCAGCCATTGGTTCCCTCATATCGTATACCATTCGTATACCCTCCACTGGTGTAAACCGTTATACCATTTTCATATTCCTGCTTTACCAAAAAATCGCCATGTACATTCCACAACCCAGATTTGGGGAATTCTGCCAAGGCCTCAACTGAGATTGGCCCTGTTAATTCAGTATTCATACCCCATGCCGCAGAGTCATAATGATGTTGACCCCAACCCGTTATCATTCCGGCACCGTAATTCCTATGACGCAACCACCCTGGTCTACTGTAATCATTTTGCGGATGCACGCCAATTTCAGTATAAGGAACCTCTGGGGTTGATCCCAACCACATATCATAATTCAAATTACTTGGGATGGGCATCTCTGGTGCATCGGGACCGGCCGGATCTCCAGGAAGTCCAATTTTTACAGTATGAACTCGTCCAATACGTCCGTTCCTAACCAGCTCCGCAGCAATTCTAAACTGTGGCATTGCCCTTTGTTGCGTACCTACTTGGAGAACTATATCCCTATCCTTGACTACTTCCCGTAGTTGTTGCCCTTCTTTAACCGTAAGTGAAGTAGGTTTTTGAAGATAGATGTCCTTGCCCGCTAGAGCAGCTTCCATCGCAGGTTGGGAATGCCAATGATCTGGGGTACTAATTACCACAGCGTCAATATCCTTATTCAAGAGCATTTCACGATAATCCCCATAAATCTTGGTATTCATATACTTCTCCTTTCCTGTCTTTTCCTTATAAAATGAATCAACAAGAACTTTGGCATCAGCTGCCCTTTTTGTATCTACATCGCAAACGGCTACATAGCGGGCACTATCAAATCTTATGGTATCATGTATATCATGGTCACGGGCTATTCGTCCACAACCAATTTGCCCAATGTTTATTTTATTACTTGGTGCATCTTTCCCCAAAACATGCGCTGGGACTATTGTCGGAAATCCAACCATAGCAGCAGTACCCAAGGCAGTTTTATTGATGAAATTCCTTCTTTTCATACTATCATCGTTTTACTGTTCTTTAATTAGACTCATTTTGGGTGCTTTTACAAAGGCTTGCCAATATTCTTCGGCTTCATTGGCCGACAGTTCATCTTCGAAAACCACCATTCTATATTTTAATTGATATTTTTTTTGTGATGCAATTTGCCAATCCTCATGTCGTATAGGGCAAAATTCAAAAAACATATCCCCTCTTCCTCCATTGGCATCAATAGGCCATATTCTCATAGGTTCTGGATGTGATTTATTTGCAGTATGGCTCATAAATAGGATACCATTCGTTCCTTTTCCATCAGCAGATTCCCCTTTAACGATACACCATCTGGCATTAGTACCATCCGCGGATAATCGGTCTTTACCCTCAGAGGTAAAGACCGTGCAATTATCCTTATGCCATCGATCAGTGAAGCGCATTCCTAATCCCCCACCATATCTATAGGCCTCGAAAAGAACACCATTTTCCATGGGGGTATTGAAGGTAGTGGTATAATCAAAAATGTATCGATCTTCCCTATCCAAATCCCAAAGTCTAACGTCTAGGATTTCATTTAAAGCAACTTGTGGTTCTTCTCTTGTAATTAAGTCTATATGTTCCTGAAACGCATTGAAAGAGGTGAATACTTCACCGGAATCAGTATCAATAAAGTCCTTAAAAAGAACGGTGCCCTTACCGTCTCCCAAATTCCAGAAATCGACCTGTTGCCCGTTGATCTGGGTATGGGTCCACGGTCCCCAAATTCCATAATGATGAAAATGATCTGGAGGTTGAATGCGTGTGAGGGTATCCCCTTTAGGTGATAATAACGGATGTATATATCCCGATTTTCTAAAAATTGAATCGACCCCTTCAGGAGGGTATGTCATCCCATATCTATAAGTAAGTTTAGGCAATTGGTTAATCGACAATACCAAATCCCCATTTTCTTTTTGGATATTTACATCACTTCCCGAAATTTTATTCTCCCCTTTTTGTATAACATACCCATTTGTATTTCCTTTTTGTAAAAACCACATTTCATTATCATCGATTTGAAAGGGTATCGTTTTAAGTCCTTTTTTTGTTTCTTGGTATAAAACGATGTCGTTTGTATTGAATTGATTGTCAATCTCACTTAAATCTATAAAAACTGGATGTTCTTTAATGGACACCAGGTTCTTATCTGTCATTAATTGAATTTTCTTATCTGTGGTACAACCTATTCCGGTCAATTCCAGGAAGACCAGCATGAAAGGGATTAAATAGTGGGTTTTCGTCATTTAACGACTGTCTAAACAAAAAGATTATGTTAATTTACAATTAGTTTCACAAAATGTTAGAATTCTTGAAAAAGATATTTTGAGCTTAATCTTATTTCCATAATCAATGAGAAGAGTGATTTTCCTGCTTATTGTACTACTCGCGGGTGCCGCCAATTATGGCCAGGAGTACAGCGCTTATGAAATTACCGAGGAATGGCTCTCGAGAATGGAACGTATCGCTCCAAGTGAGCCTACTATCAAGAATGTAAGCAAAAAGAAGATCTTGGTTTTCTCAAAGGCAACGGGGTTCTATCATTGGACCATTCCGCATAATATTGAAATGCTAAAGATTCTTGCTAAAAAATCGAAGGTCTTTGAAATACATGTAGGATATGATATTGATAAATTCGATAAAAAAAACCTAAGGAAATATGACGCGGTCATACTCAACAATCCCAATCCCATTGGTCCAAAGCGCGATTTATTTTATGATCTGTTAAAGGCAAATTCTTCAATGAGCGATGCGCAGATTGCAATTGAAGCACCTAAATATGAAATGAACCTTATTGATTATGTAGCCAAAGGGGGCGGATTGATGTTATTACATGGTGCCATTGTGGTACAAAACAACTCTGCGCCTTTCAGCGCTATGACAGGAGGAAGTTTTGATTACCACCCCAAACAGCAACGAATGCATGTTCAAGAAGTGGATTCGACCCATCCTATGGTTAGAGCATTCAAAGGCAATGGGTTTAGCCATGTTGACGAGCCTTATTTCTTTAAAAATGCCTATTTCAACTATAACTTTAGACCACTACTTTTTATTGAAGTTGATAAGCTTGAAGATGTTAAGAAAGAAGTAAACTATAATATCAATTATGTTTCTTGGATCAAAAAGTATGGTAAAGGACGTGTTTTTTATAGTTCCCCTTCGCACAACGCACAGAGTTTGGACAATCCTGAATTGCTTCAATTTTTCTTGGATGGCATGCAATATATTGTCGGTGACCTGAAATGTGATGATTCCCCGATTTCCAAACAGAAAGTGCAAAGTTCGGATTAGCAATTAGATTACATCATAATAGATGAATAACCAATGACTAATAGCACCCCCTAAAACGAAAAGATGCCAAATAAAGTGATTGTAGGGTATTCTTTTCCAAGCGTAAAAGAAAATACCAAGTGTATAAAATGCACCTCCAATAAATAGCAAGAGCGTACCTAAACCAGAAGTGTTATCCAGTAAATTCTGAAAATCCAATACAATAAGCCATCCCATTGCCAGATATAACAAAAGGGATAGTACCTCGAATTTTCCGGTAAAGAAAAGTTTTAGCAAGGTACCGACCGCAGCAATGCCCCATACAATATAAAAAATTAACCAGCCATTCCCATTATGCAAGGTTATCAATGCAACGGGCGTATATGTTCCTGCAATCAATAAATATATTCCTATATGATCGAGAATTCTAAATTTTCTCTTGAGGCCAACCTTGGTTATCGAGTGATAGAGTGTAGAAGCTAAGAACAACAGCACAAAGGACACACTGTAAACTACGATGCTAAGTACTGCATACTGCGATTTATTCGCATTATTCCTTAATAGAAGAAAAAAACCAACAATCCCTAAAACTATCCCAAGGCCATGGGAAATTGCATTAAGTCTTTCCTCTTCTTTATACGATAATTTTCCTTTCACGAAACAAAAA
>JAHHKH010000324.1 GCA_018679695.1 Maribacter sp. | reverse complement strand
ATCCAGAAATCCTGATTTTGGATGAACCTACAAATGGATTGGATCCCCAAGGAATTCATCAGATAAGGCAAATCATAAAAAAAGTAGCCTCACAGGGTACAACCATACTTTTGGCCTCGCATCTTTTGGATGAGGTCGAAAAAGTCTGCACCCATGTCGTTATTCTCAGAAAAGGCCAAAAACTATATTCCGGTCGTGTAGACGATATGATGGCGAGCCATGGCTTTTTTGAACTGAGATCAGGGGATAATGGCAAGTTATTGGCCTTTCTAAAGAACAACGATAGTTTCGGTAAGATAAAAGACGAAAACGGACTGATCACCGCTTTTCTAAAGGAAGAAATGAATTCCGAAGTATTGAATAAAACCCTGATGGACCAAGGTATTGTACTTTCCCATTTGGTGCAAAGAAAAGAAAGCCTTGAGGAACAGTTCCTGACCTTGACCAATAACAAAACGAACTAAACCAAAGAATTAAGCATGATACGACTATTACAAATAGAATTCATTAAACTTTGGAATAATAGGGTCAGTAAAATACTGATCATCTCTTACTTTGTATTGCTCACCTCAATAGCCCTGGTAGCAGCGATCAAGTTCGATATAGGTCCGGTAAAATTCCATTTGGCGGAGCAGGGAATTTTTAATTTCCCTTATATATGGCATTTCAATACGTTTATTACCGCATTCTTTAAACTGTTCCTGGCCATTGTCATTGTATCAATGATGGCCAATGAATATAGCAACAAGACGATCAAACAAAACCTGATAGACGGACTTTCAAAGAAAGAATTCATTCTTTCGAAGTTTTTGACGGTCATATCCTTTTCGTTGATCTCAACCGTGTTTGTTTTTGTGGTTTCAATGATATTGGGCCTTATCTATTCGGATTACAATGAACTTTCGATCATTTTTTCGGATTTGGAATTCCTCCTCGCCTTTTTCGTTAAATTGGTTGGGTTTTTCTCCTTTTGCCTATTCCTGGGCATACTCGTCAAGCGCTCAGCCTTCGCTTTGGGTTTCTTGATCCTGTGGCAGGTTTTTGAGGGTTTTGTTAGGGGAATGATTCGCTGGAAGCTCTTTGATGGGGATACCACCGACTTGGTTATGGGCTTCTTTCCCCTGAATGCCATGTGGAAACTGATTGATGAACCGTTCTCCAGGTTGGGGGCCGTACAATCTGTCGCTGACCAAATTGGCGAGAAGATCGAAATGGATTATGGCGTACATTGGTACGAGATTATGATCGTTGCAGGTTGGACGTTTATTTTCATCTATTTGTCCTATGCCCTATTGAAAAAGAGGGGTTTGTAGTATATTGTAGTGTTTACGTAAACACTATGAAGAAGAAAATCACCCTGCTGCTAGCTTTTAGCATCATTTTTCCTGTCCTAATATTTGGGCAAGGTGAGACTTCCAATTGGTATTTCGGAAATAATGCGGGAATCCGTTTCAATAATAATGGTACGGTCACGGCATTGGACGATGGTAGGCTTAACACTTTCGAAGGTTGCACCACAATTTCCGATGCTTTTGGCGATTTACTATTCTATACTGAAGGTATTGTTGTTTACGACCGCAATCACAACGTCATGCAGAATGGTACTGGTCTTTATGGCGACCCTTCAAGTACCCAATCTGCCATTATTGTACCCAAACCGTTGGATCCCGATATATTCTATATTTTCACTGTCGATACTACCATCAGTCCAGACGACCCTGACTTTGGATTGAACTATTCGGTTGTAGACATCACCATGAACAATGGTTACGGGGCAATCACCCTAAAGAACATAAATCTTTTAAGCAATTGTTCTGAAAAAGTGGCCGCTGTTGTCAAAAACTGTTCGGATAACTCCATTTGGATTGTGACTCTTGCTACCCAAAACGGGAATGACGCCGGTTTCATGAACACCTATCATGCCTTTGAAATCAATAGCTCTGGAGTGTCACCGAACGCTATTAAAAGCACATTCCCATCATTGGAGATTATAGACCCAAGGGGCTATTTGAAATTTTCAAACGACGGGACCATGATGGCTAGCGCCAATATGTCAAATGGCTTGCAGCTGTTCGACTTTGATCCCAATACCGGCATTATTTCAAATCTGCAAGCACTCCAGATCAATGGGAACAATGATAAACCGTATGGAATAGAGTTTTCTCCGAATAACCAGTTTCTTTATACCCATTCAACCAATCTCGTGGACGTAGCAGCAGTAAACGCTTCATCACTGGTTCAATTTGATGTTTCGGTACCTGACATAGTAGGTTCGCAAGTAGAACTTGATAACAGGACTATTTATAGGGGCGCACTGCAATTGGGCCCAAATGGAAAGATCTATCGCACAATCGCGCAGAATTATTTTAACGGAACCCCCTATTTAGGGGTTATTAACAATCCCAATGTAAAAGGTATTGCAGCAGATTATGAACATAATGCCATCGCCTTAGGCAATAACGCAACCCAGGGGTTACCCCCGTTTATCCAGTCATTTTTTAATAACCAGGATTTGATCATTACCGATAGTGGAACATCGATCGGTTCCTTGGACATCTGTGAAGGGGATCCCTTTACGCTACAGGCGGAGGAAATACCTGGTGCAACTTATAATTGGTCAAAAGACGGTAATAGTGTATTGAATCCTGATGGCCATATATTCCAAACAGAACAGGCGACCGACATTGACTCGGGTAGATATTCCCTTGAAATAATACTCCCCGATCCGCTCGAATGTCCAATCTATGGGAATGCGCAGATCAATGTGAATAGCATTCCTGAAAACCCAACATTGCAATTGGTTCAATGCGATACCGACCTTAATGCCTCTTTGGATGGTATTGCAGCTTTTAACTTCAATGAACAAATCCTTGAAACTGGCAATACCTATTTATTTTATGAAACCGTGTCCGATAGGGATGCCGATAATCCTATTGCTGACGTTGGAAATTATAGAAATACAGTACCTTTTAATCAAACAGTATACTATACGGTAATTAATTCGGGGAATTGCGGGAATTATGGAGAACTTGAGCTAATGGTAAACCCCATTGATTTTAATGCACTCACTCAATTTGATCTCTATTCCTGTGAAAATGACATTTTGGATGATGTCTTAGTGGGATCATTTGATTTGGGAAATTTTGCAACAACAAATTATCAAGGGGAATCAATTTCATTTTATAAAACGCGCGCAAATCTTTCAGCTGAGCAAGATCCACTCCCGGCCTTGATTGAATCGGGATCTGGTACTATTTATGCCCGATTGGGGAATCCAAATCAATGCCAGAACATCATAGCAATAAATCTAAATGTAGAAACTGCCCCCAAATTTGAGTTGGAGGAGTCCTTTCTCTTATGTACTGATAATCCCGACCTTTCCATTAAAGGTCCCGATGGCTTTAGTACCTATGCATGGTATAAAAAAGAGGTAAATAGCAGAACACTGGTATCCAACGCACAGATTGTGGACATTACAGAACTGGGTATCTACGCCTTGGAAGTAGGGAATATAAGCAACTACAGCGACCAAATATTGACCTGTGTAACCGGTAAGGAGTTTGAAGTCCTCCCCTCGAACCGCGCCGTAATAAATGACGTTGTCATAGGGGATTTTTCACAGAACAATAGGGTTTCAATCGAAGTAACAGGGGATGGCAGCTATGAATATTCCCTGGATGGTATCACCTATTCCGATTCCAATAATTTTGAAAATATTGATCCTGGTTTATTTACCGCTTATGTTAGGGATAAGCAAGGATGTGGCGTAACCCAACAGACAATTTCGGTGCTGGGTTATCCCAAGTTTTTTACCCCGAACGGTGACGGTGTTAATGATAGTTGGAATCTGATAGGTGCAAGTAAAAACCTATTCGGTAATTCCTCAATAAGTATTTTTGATCGGTACGGAAAAAAACTAGCCGAATTAAAGGCCCATGAAGTAGGATGGAACGGCATTTATAACGCACAACCTTTGCCTTCGGCCGATTATTGGTTTAAGATTAATTTAGAGGATGGTCGACTTATTAAAGGTCATTTCTCATTAAAGCGCTAATTGAATTCCAATAGTTCAGTTTGAACGATCACTGCCCATTACCGAATTTTTATATGGGCCGTTTGTACTCGTATTGCGATGCCAACGAGATGCACTTATGAATGTAAACAACAAATGCTGAAAAATAGGCTCAATATTCTTCTGTTTCTCATGTGGTTCATACCGCAGGCACAAGAATGCCCTCTGCTGAGCTATCCCCTAAATGGCGCAACAGATATACCGGTGGACGCAACGCTAACCTGGCCCGCTGTGGCTGGTATTAATGGCTATTTGATTTCTTTGGGTACCACTCCAGGTGGTGAGGATATACTTGCTAGTCTGCCCATTGGGGTGAACAACTTTTATACGGCACCTACCGGGCTGCCGGATAACACGCAGATTTATGTGACCCTGAGTCTTGTGCTGTTCGATGGGCCACCAATTGTATGCGCCAGAGAGACATTCACAACCATCGACGTTACAAGTGCGCCGCCATGTACATTTTTGATAGCACCGGATGACAATGCGGCCAACGTTACCATTGTAACCGATTTGACCTGGGCCTATGCACCGGGTGCAACGGGTTATCGCTTGTCAATAGGCACACAGACAGGTGGTACTGATGTTTTGGACGATTTGGATGTTGGTAATGTATTGACC
>JAHHKH010000350.1 GCA_018679695.1 Maribacter sp. | reverse complement strand
TTTCACCCCCTTCGAATGTGGCCCCTTCTGAAATAAGGACAATGGAATAATTGCTGGGGTTTCTATTCCGATCCTCAGTAAGTAATTCCGCCAGTAATTCTATATTAAAGGGTACCTCAGGTATGAGACATCTATTGGCGGCTCCGGCTAAAGTAGGCAGCATCGCAGTAAATCCCGCATAACGTCCAAATACTTCCAGTACCAGAAATCTTTCGTGTGAGCCTGCCGCGGTCCGGAGACTGTTTGTAAGACTAATGGTTCGAGTGACACATGTACTGAATCCAATGCAGTAATCCGTTCCAGGAACATCATTATCCATGGTTTTGGGAATGGCCATCACTTTTACACCCTGTTTAAAAAGATGTACGGCATAACTGAGCGTATCATCCCCTCCAATGGCTATTAAATGATCCACCCCTAGCCAATCAAGGTTTTTGATTACCTCAGGTGTAAGATCATTCAATTCTTTATTATATGAATCCCGTAAATGTGCAGGAACCATCAGTTTAGACACATGACTTGCCCTGGTCCTTGAGGTATGTAGGAAAGTCCCCCCGGTTCTTGCCGCTTTGTTCACCACAACCTGTGACAATTCGGTGAAGTTATTACTATTGTCGTGTTTGTTGTTTCTAACAATATCTATTAAACCTCCCCAACCTCTTCGAAACCCTATTACCCTGTATCCTTCACGAATAGCTCTGAATGTAACCGCTCTTATAGCCGGATTAAGTCCGGGGACGTCTCCCCCACCCGTTAAAATACCAATAGTCCCTTTGAATTTTTTAATTTTTGCCATAATTTATTTTAATTTAAACCTTATTCAAAACCTTAACCCGGATAGGTTATGTTAAAGTACTAAATTATGCTGATATTCTGGATAACATTTCCCAAAAAAACCTTTGAAATGGGGCATAAAAATGGCTTTATAGCCGTATCTTTATTTGTAGTTTGAAAACAGTACTATTATGTCATTAAACATTGAGAAAATTTTAGGCAAAGACGCTAGTTACCTGTTAGACCACAAGTGTAAAACGGTAAAAAAAGAACAATTACATCTACCCGGTCCGGACTTCGTGGATCGTGTTATGACAACTTCAGACAGAAACCCTGTTGTACTCCGGAATATGCAAACCCTGTTTAATAACGGACGTATGGGGGGTACAGGTTATGTATCTATCCTTCCTGTTGACCAAGGCATTGAACACACGGCTGGTGCATCGTTCGCCCCAAACCCGATATACTTTGATCCTGAAAAGATTGTTGAACTTGCCATAGAGGGTGGTTGTAATGCCGTTGCATCAACACTTGGAGTCCTTGGATCTGTTTCAAGAAAATATGCCCACAAGATTCCATTTCTTCTAAAATTGAACCATAACGAACTACTTACGTATCCCAATAAGTTTGATCAAATTATGTTTGCTAGTGTGAATCAAGCCTTTGAGATGGGCTGTGTAGCGGTCGGGGCAACCATATATTATGGTTCGGAAGAGAGTTCACGTCAGATTCAGGAAGTCACCGAGGCCTTCGAATATGCGCATGAATTGGGGATGGCAACCGTATTATGGGCATATCTTCGTAACCCGGCCTTTAAAAAGGATGGTAAAGACTATCATGTATCTGCAGATATAACCGGACAAGCCAATCATTTAGCCTCCACCATTCAGGCAGACATTGTAAAACAAAAACAGGCTGAAAACAACGGAGGTTTCAATGCGATTAATTTCGCTAAAACCCATGATAAAGTATATTCAGAATTGACTTCAGACCATCCAATTGATCTTACGCGTTATCAAGTAATGAACTGCCTTATGGGCAGGGCGGGTTTAATTAATTCTGGTGGGTCATCGGGTCAAAATGATTTGGCTCAGGCTGTTAAAACCGCGATAATCAATAAACGTGCTGGCGGTATGGGATTGATTTCCGGTCGTAAGGCTTTCCAAAAACCCATGGTAGAGGGTATTAAGCTTTTAAATGCCATTCAAGATGTGTATTTGGATAAGAAAATCACTATTGCATGATATAACCAAAATAATACAAAAAAGCCCTGGTCGTAATGCATCAGGGCTTTTTTATTGGAAGTCAAGGCTTAATTTGCTTCCCAAATAAATTTGGTTTTAAATTGGTTAAAGGTTTTCTAGGTGAAAATTAACCAATCCTTCAATTGGGCGCTGACGTATAACCCCTACAATCAAATCGTTTCGCTTCAGGACCGTGGTAAGTTCATCCTTTAGATAATGGGCAATACTGCCAACAAAGTGGACAGGGACTTTTGTTGCCAATTCAAATTGCATGATATAATTATTGACGAATTGTTGAAAACCTTTATCGATAACACCTTTACAATATGGGTGGTCTTTATTTTCGATCATAAATCTCGCAAAGGTTGCCAAATAGGTATTCGGATTGGGTTGTTTATATAGATTCTCCTTGATAACATCGGCTTCCAAATTATACTCCTTGGCAAATTTAATCCCTAAGTCCTGGGGCATTTTATGAAAATAATAATCCCTTATTAGTTTTCGGCCAAAGAAATTACCACTCCCATCATCCATTGGTATATAACCAAGTGAAGTTACTTTTTGAAAAAGCTGATGCCCATCATAATAACTACAATTGGACCCAGTTCCCAGAATACTCACGATACCTTGGTGACCTATCTTTGTGGTAGAATAAATTGCAGCATAGGTATCTTCCTTTACTTCGATTTGCGCATTGGTAAAAAAATCAATGAAAATTTCCTTTAAGAATTTTTTCATTCGGTCTGTACCACAGCCAGCACCATAAAAATACAAATGGCTAACAGCATCCTTATTTTTTGAAAGTTCAAAATTGTTGGCCAATCGATCTTCAATAACCGGGCGTGTAAGAACTTCAGGACTCAATCCTAAAGTTTGGGTCAAGAACAATTGATTTCCCTTTTCATCAAGCGCTATCCAATCAGATTTTGTTGCGCCACTATCAACAATTAATATCATAAATCACTATTTAGAAACAATCCTGAAAACTAGTGGTAAATCCCTAGTGTTCAGGATTGCATTGAAAAATCTGTACAGGAGACTATTTTGGAAATTTTGAAAACAATCCCTAAATGCTATAAGCCGTGAACGTATTGCGCCAAATCAACCAATTTATGGGAGTATCCTGCTTCATTGTCGTACCAAGATACTACTTTAACAAAGGTAGGACTTAATTGTATCCCTGCCCCGGCATCAAAAATACTAGTGCGCGAATCACCAATGAAATCCTGTGAAACTACAGCTTCTTCGGTATAGCCTAAAACACCTTTCATTGGTCCTTCAGAGGCTGCTTTCATTACTTTTTTGATTTCCTCGTAGGAGGTTTCCTTTTCCAATCGAACCGTTAAATCAACGGCCGAAACATCTGCGGTAGGAACCCTAAAGGCCATACCCGTTAACTTGCCATTCAATTGAGGAATAACTTTGCCTACTGCCTTGGCGGCTCCGGTCGAGGAAGGTATAATATTCAATAGCGCACTTCTTCCACCTCTCCAATCTTTTTTTGACGGACCGTCAACTGTGAGTTGTGTAGCAGTAGTGGCATGAACTGTAGTCATTAATCCTTCAGCGATTCCAAAATTGTCATCCAAGACTTTGGCAATAGGAGCCAAACAGTTTGTGGTACATGAAGCGTTGGATACAATTTTGTCGGAAGCTTTTACCTTCGTATGGTTCACACCCATCACAAACATAGGTGCATCGGAGGAAGGAGCGGAAATCACCACTTTTTTTGCCCCACCATCGATATGATATTGTGCTGTCTCCAATGTTTTGAAAATCCCTGTACATTCAGCCACGATTTCAGCACCTACTTCATCCCATTTTAAATTTTTAGGATCTTTCTCTGCCGTGATACGAACTGTTTTGCCATTAACGACAAGATTACCGTCTTTTATTTCTATGGTTCCATCGAATCTACCATGAACAGAGTCGTATTTCAATAAATACGCTAAATGTTCAACATCCAATAAATCATTTATTGCAACAACTTCAACACCATCTCTTCTTGCTGATTCTCGGAAAACCAATCTCCCGATTCTACCAAAACCGTTAATCCCTATTTTCAAGTTTGACATTTTACTACTTTTTTTATGGTTAAAATTATACTGTCATTATATCTGAAACCCTAATGAGTTCCTTATCGATTTTTGTGTGCCCTTTGATCGCTTTTTCAATAGGTGTAAGAATAAGTTCATTGGCTATAGTACCAACCATCATGGTTGATTTGCCTTCCAATAAGGCTTCAACTGCCCTCACCCCCATTCTACTTGCCAATACCCGATCATAACAAGAAGGTGAACCTCCCCGTTGCATATGGCCAAGTACTGAAACACGAACATCGTAATCCGGGAAATTTTCCTCTACGTAGTCCTTAAGTTCAAAAATATTCTTACCTGTTTTATCACCCTCGGCAACTATAACGATACTTGAGGACTTCCCAGATAGCTTACTTCTTTTCAAAGATTCCAAAAGCCGTTCACGACCCAAATTTTCTTCTGGAATCAGTATCTCTTCAGCTCCTGCACCAACTCCCGCATTTAAGGCTAAATGGCCAACATCACGCCCCATAACCTCTACAAAGAACAACCTATTATGGGAACTTGCCGTATCCCTAATTTTATCAATTGCCTCAACTACGGTGTTTAAGGCCGTATCAAAACCCAAAGTGAAGGTCGTACCAAAAATATCATTGTCTATGGTACCAGGAATACCCATCACCGGAAAGTTGAACTCTTTGTTAAAGATCATGGCACCGGTAAAACTCCCATCACCGCCAATAACCACAAATGCATCTATACCTTCAGCACGGAGCTGCCTGTAAGCCTTTTCACGACCTTCCTTGGTCCTGAATTCAGCGCATCTAGCAGATTTAAGAATTGTTCCTCCCTTGTTGATTATATTATTGACGCTTCGGGCATTCATCGGTTTAAAATCGCCCTCGATCATCCCCTCATACCCTCTATAAATACCAATACAATCGATCTTTAAATAGGCACAGGTTCTAACGACCGAACGTATTGCCGCATTCATTCCTGGAGAGTCACCTCCTGATGTAAAAACAGCTATCTTTTTTATATTCGCCATCCAAAAAATTAAGCCAACAAAATTAACAAACTTATTCCAATAAAAGAATACTATAAGCCCTTAATATTGTTGATGAAAGTAGTCTAAATTGTTTTTGGGATAAAATTTTTGGGATGAAGTTCTAAATAACACAATATGGGGGTTAATTGTGCTAAAAATCAGTGCTCTTGGTTTTTTGGTGAAAGATCAGTAGGCTATCCCTTCCCATAACTTCAACAGGCTCAGATGCTTTATCATTTTGCCTGCGTCTTTCCTTTTTATTACTGAACATTTTACGCATTAATTCCTTAAAACTATTAAAGTCTACTTCGTAGGAGAGACCGGCCCCTTGCGTATAGCCCTGACGGCCTAACAAAAATGCCTGGATTTCGTTCTCGCGATTGAAAAACTTGGCGCTTAACGTACCCTCCTCGTTTAATAAGACCTGCAGTTCAAAATCACCTGCGACAACGGTCTCGGTCGCACCGCCCACTGGTACTCCAACCTTACCATTCAATAGGACCCTATCACTTATTTGCGTTGATACGGTTACCCCAATCCTGTTCTCTGTTCCTATATTGGTGCTCCTGTCCTGTATTCCTTGTTCGTAGGAAAGGCCCAAGTTGAATTTATCATTACCCCCACTTAGGACCTGATTCAAAAGTCCAGATGCAGACTGGATCAAATTCCCGGTTACAGCTTGGCCGGTAATCCCACTTTGATCATTTACAAAAGTTCCCTGGGCCAACAAAAAAATTGCGTTCTTCTCCTCAACCTGGGGGTCTTGCAACCTATATTCCAATTCTGATTGAACTATTGAAGTGGTACCAGGAAATTCAATATTGAACTCTATCTTAGGGCTTAAAAGCTCTTCTGTCAGCCTAATGACGACGTCAGTTGGTATTCTTCGCGTATATCCTGGATTATCGAGTAAGGGCGCAGGATTGGCATTTAACGAATATACGGCCTCCATATTCAGTTCTGCTTCAAGTGGTTCGCGGTCCCAAACTATCGTTCCCCCAGGTTTAACAGTAAAAGTCTTATTGATAACCCCTCCAAATTTGTAATTAAATTCACCAGTTACAACTACGAAATCACCGAACATCTCAAATTTGTCCTTGGTGTTTATTCGAATTAATAAAAGTCCCACTCCGGTTCCTTTTAAGGAACTTCCCGTTTTTTGGTCTGTAACGATCTCAACTTCGGCATCAGGGGTGACATCGAGGTTAAATTCCATTTCCAAACCTTCTATTTCTGCCAATACCCGCTCTACGCGTTCGGAGTCGGTCTCATCTTTCTCAATGAATTTTATGTACGAATAATCCCCAACCGTAGCCACATCACTCAACGGTATTTTCAGGGAGGTCCCTGCGGCCGTTTCCCCGTCCACATTTATTGTAAGCGCCTTAGTGGGACCAAAAATCCTACCGGTACCATTTAAAAATCCCGTGCCATAATATAAAACCTCTTCTTCATAAGGTGTATTCAAGATCAAGAATCGATCATTATCGGTATCAACATTCAAATCCAAGACCCAGTCTTTAAAAAAACGATGGGTTATTGTACCATCCAAAGTAGCCCTTGTGTTCTTGGCTACATCTGTAATGCCAATACGTTCAAAATTGAATGATTGTTCGGATAACCTTACCCTTGAGTTCTGCGCAAAGCCATAATCCACGTTTAAATAAGGAATCGCAATACCGGCATTGTTCAAAGTTAATAGTCCACTAAAATTAGGATTATCAATATCCCCTTCGAATCTTGCATTTCCACTCAACAAACCTCGAATATTCGATATGACCCCTTCACCCAGAGGATTAAACGGCTCTAGTTCAAAATCATTGAAATTTACCATGAGATTAGCTTGAGGTAACTCGGTTTTATTGGAAATATTACCGATAATCCCCAATTTCTCTATGCCGTTATCCGTAATCTGGGAATTAACAACAAAATCAGTGAGGTCACGATTTCCGACAATTCCGATATTCAGGTCTCCTAAACGCATACCATTGACTGAAAAATCGGTTATTCCCAAATTCGATGAAGGTAAATACACATCATCTTTTTGCAACACATTAAGCGTACCGTTTACTTCTCCTTCTAGTTTAAGACTATCAATGGCCGGCGTTATCTTATCCAATGATACGATCTTGAACTGTAATTCCAAGTCTTTATAGGTAGAGTCTGCCAACTGTCCGCGTAAGCGTATTTGCTCTTGCTGGTTATTGTTCATAACAATTTCCTGGATCTGAATACTGTCAAGGCTTTTATTGATTATGACCTTATTCTTGGTATTACCTTCCCTATTAAGGATCCAGGTATTGTTCTTGAAACTGATGTCTGATTTTTTTAAACCGATTACCGATTTGTTCTCCTGGTTAAAAGTGTGGTAGAAATTAAGATTGTAACTATCATCATAATCACTGCCTCCTTTAAATTCGGTCCTAAAGAATAGGGTATCCTTCAATTTGGTATTGATGAGATTAAAATCCTTAAGGTTATAGTAGTTTGTTGTCAAATCACTAATTGAAATAAACGTATTGAACAAGGGATTCTTATTGTCTATTTTTATATCAATATTATCGGCCTCATTGCCATAGGCCTCAATGCTTGGTGATTTAAACGTTAACTTAAAATCTCCTTCATCAGCTACAATGTTGCCCCTAATAAACGTATTTGGATCAAATTGCACCTCTGGAAAAAAAACATCAACTATCTTGTTATATATCTTAAAATTAAAGGCCAATGTTTGACCATCCGAAATATCGAATGGCCTATAGTTCGTGTAAATACTCCCCAATGAATTCTGGACCAAACGACCCAATTCCTTCACCCTGAAATTACCTCTCATATAACCAGTAATGATATCGGGTGAGTTTATATCAATGGTTCGTGTGGAATCATTTTCAAAGGATGAGGAGACCTTGAAATCATCAAAATAATAGGTATCGTTCTTATTCTGAAAAATCGTCTTTGTAAAATTGATGTCCCCAATAATATTATCAAGTGAATTTCCCGAAATATCAATATTCACGTTTCCTTTGAAAATAGATACGCTATCGTTGATGAAATTCAGCTTCTTCAGGTTGGCATAATCTACATTCGCAATAAAGTTGAAGTTGTTTTGGTCTTTACCAAAATCTGCCAATCCCTTAAAATTGAACTTTAAATTTTCGTCATTACTGAGAATTGAACCGTCAAACAACTGTTCTTTGAGAATACCGGAAACTTTTAAGTTTTTATATTCGTAATTATTGAAATTCATGGAATACACCTCTCCAATTACCTCAGTATTGAGTTTATTCTTTACAAAACCCTTGCCCTCAACATTGAAATCCAGAGTTGTTTTTCCCAATTTATTGTTTTCAGTAAAAATACCAAGGTCAAAATCTATCAAGGAAACAAAACCATTATAGGCTGCATTTTCGATATTATTGAAATCGGTCAGTTCTAAATCAGCATAACTACTTCCAATGGCCGTATTTAAATTCACTTTGGTCTTTACCGAACTTTCAGTTACCGTGGCAGTTCCCCTAATAGTAAACTGACCGAATTTACGGAAGGTTGAGGACAATGATTTACTGCTCATGATATTGGGCATTAGCGACCGTAACTCATAATAACTACTGGTCACATTCCTCATATTTGCCTCCATTAAAAAGGGGACCTCCGTAGTAAAGAGATTTTTAAAGTTGAAATCCCCGCGAATTCCCGTGTTGTCCGATACCAAAAAAAGGTCTTCAGTATTCAAATCGTTCAAAACCCCATTAATGTGTGAAGAGAAATCAACTTTCTTGCCTTTACCAAATTGGTCATAGAGTATGTTGATTTCATCCAACGAGACTGATGACTCGGTAAAATCAGCTGTAATCTGGACTTTGTTCAAGAAATCCTTAAAATCCTTTCGGTTGTAATCAAAAACAAGATTCCCTTTAAGATTTGATCCTGGAGTATCAATACTCAGCGTATCAAATCGCATCTGCTTTTTGGTATACTTAAATATAGTAGCCAGTTTCTTAACATCAATATCCCTTTTGTCCCTAAATGACATTGCACTTATAGCAGTGGAAACATCAGGTCCCAAGATCAAGAAATCGGTAGCACTTATGCTCAAATCCCTAAAGTTGAGGGTTTCTTGCTTTTCGCGATTCTCATCGATCAATTTAAATCTACTATTGGTAATTTCAACGTCCGATGAAGAAAAAAAGAACGGTGGGGTACCAGGTTTTCTTGGTTTACCATCGTCCAACTTATCGATGAACACTTCTAAATTGGTGCTGGTAGTATCTAGGTAGGTCTTTAGTTTAAAGTTTAGCTCATCAATATCAATATGCCCAAATTCGAGCTTGCCCTTGGTCAAATTACGCACACTTAAAATCGAAGTACTTAGATCATTAATATAAAACAGGGTATCTTTTTGATAATCCTCTATATATATTCCTTTCAAAGCTGCGTCCCAGGAGATTAAAGAAACACGGATCTGATCAATATTGATATTAGTGCCAAATTCTTCGTTTATGGTATTGGTAGCATACTTGGCAAAACGTGTCTGTATGAATGGCATGGAAAGAACAATGGTGCCCAATACGCTTATAAGCAATAATACCAAGAGTATTCGAACCAGTATTTTCCTTAGTTTTCTGATAGGGCTTTTATGTTTTACCTTTGTACTCCAATTTTTATTCCAAACCTCATGGATAAGGAAACTATTTATATTCTCGCTATCGAATCATCTTGTGATGATACTTCTGCGGCGGTATTACGCAATAATAAAGTCATTAGCAATATCGTTGCAACCCAACAAATTCATGAGGAATATGGGGGTATTGTTCCCGAACTCGCCTCACGGGCACATCAGCAAAATATAGTACCGGTTGTGCACCAAGCTTTATTAAAAGCAAATATCGACAAAAAACAGTTATCTGCCATAGCTTTTACGCGTGGACCAGGACTTATGGGGTCATTATTGGTCGGCACTTCCTTTGCCAAATCTTTAGCCCTTGGTTTGAATATACCTCTTATTGAAGTCAATCATATGCAAGCGCATATCCTGGCCCATTTTATTCATGAAGAGAATAATCCTAAACCTAAATTCCCTTTTTTGGCAATGACCATAAGTGGGGGTCATACCCAAATCGTTAAGGTCGATAGCCATTTTACAATGGAAATCTTAGGCGAAACCTTGGATGATGCAGTGGGTGAGGCCTTTGATAAAAGTGGTAAGCTCTTAGGTCTGCCTTATCCTGGTGGCCCTTTGGTTGATAAATATGCCCAATTGGGAGATTCCCATAAATTCGTTTTTCCAAAGCCGAAAGTAAAAGATTTGAATTTTAGCTTCAGTGGATTAAAGACCAGTATTCTCTATTTTGTACAAAGGGAAACCCAAAAAAATCCAAATTTTGTAGAGGAAAACCTAAATGATATTTGTGCTTCAATCCAATACACCATTATCAATATCTTGATGGATAAACTCAAAAAGGCTGTAAAACAGACAGGGATTAATCAAGTAGCCATTGGTGGTGGGGTTTCAGCTAATTCTGGGATCAGGTCTGCTTTAAAAAATGCAGAAAAGAATTACGGTTGGTCTACTTATATTCCTAAATTTGAGTATTGCACCGACAATGCGGCAATGATAGGTATAGTTGGTTACTATAAATTTAAGAGTGGGATATTTGCCTCCCAAGAAATAACTGCTAAAGCCAGGTATATTATTTGAAGCAATTTTTATGGCCTATAATGAGGATTTGGAAAAACGGCTTGATTTTGCATTACAAGTTTTTCCCAAGAAGATTTCAAAACATCTTTCCAAAAAGAAAATGTTTGGTGGGCTTGCCATTATGTATAAGGGTAAAATGACCGTGGGAATAGTAAAGAATGATTTAATGGTTCGTGTCATAAGCGGTAAAATGGATGCTATTTTGAAAATGGAATCGGTTAGGCCAATGGATTTCACCAATAGGCCAATGAAAGAATTCATATACGTATCCCCAAAAGGTTTTGAAACCGAGGAACAACTCCAAAATTGGATTGAATTGGGCATTGAACATGCAATAAATAAACTTCAAAATAATTAGGAACAACTTTAAATATTTTCATGCAATTATTTTATAATCCCCGATTGGACAATAGCGCTTCACAATTTGTTTTCAGCCCTGAAGAAAGTAATCATATTGTTAAAGTATTACGTAAAAAAGTAGGTGATATATTAATGATTACCAATGGTAAAGGTTATATTTTTGAAGCAAGCATTATTCGTGCTGATACAAAAAAATGCAAGGCGCAAATAACCTCGACTACCAAAAAGCACCGCCAAATGTATTGGTTTCATTTAGTAGTAGCCCCAACAAAAAGCAATGAGCGTTTTGAGTGGTTTTTAGAAAAAGCCACCGAAATAGGGGTTGACGAAATTACGCCTATCCTATGTGATCATTCCGAACGTAAAATCGTAAAGCAGGAACGCATGGAAAAAGTGCTTCAATCAGCAATGAAACAATCTATGCAGGCCTATTTACCTAAACTTAATCCCATTATGAGCTTCAAGGAATTCATTGAACAAGAAAGGGGTGGCTTGTTGTTTATTGCCCACTGCGATGAGGATGAGAAACTGGAACTCAAAAGACGTGTGGCACCTGATAAGGATGTTACGATTCTAATAGGCCCTGAAGGGGATTTTTCAAGAACCGAAATCGAGAGCGCCTATGAAAAAGGGTTTCTTCCGGTTTCACTTGGTCAAAATAGACTACGAACCGAAACTGCGGCCATTGTTGCCTGTACAACAGTTAACTTAATCAATAATGGTTAAAGGCATTTATTCCAGGCTTAGAATGAAGCAACTAAATACCTTGATAGCATTGGCCTTCTTGGCCATGATGAATTTGGCAAATGGCCAAGAAATAGCCATTCTTAAATATAAAGGCGGTGGCGATTGGTATGCCAATCCAACGGCACTCCCTAATCTCATACGGTTCTGCAATGCCAATATTGGCACTAAGATCAAGGAGCAACCCAAAACTGTTGAAGTTGGCGATATTACCATTTACCAATACCCTTATCTGCATATGACAGGCCAC
Organism: Maribacter sp.; assembly: GCA_018679695.1. Lineage (GTDB taxonomy): Bacteria > Bacteroidota > Bacteroidia > Flavobacteriales > Flavobacteriaceae > Maribacter_A. The sequence goes on along the minus strand of JAHHKH010000350.1, from coordinate 2,199 downwards.
GGCAACGTTGTATTTTCACAAGAGGAAGCTGACAATTTAAGAATGTACTTACTTTCGGGCGGATTTCTGCATATTGATGATAATTACGGCATGGAACCTTATTTGAGCAAGGAATTGATAAAAGTGTTTCCCAATAATGAGTTGGAGGAGTTAGGTGCCGACCATCCAATTTTTTCACAGCAATATCCTTTTCCCCAAGGCTTACCGAAAATCCATGAGCATGAGGGCAAACGACCCCAGGCTTTCGGTATTGTACACGAAGGAAGGTTAGTCCTATTGTTCACCTATGAATCTGATTTGGGGGATGGATGGGAGGACCCTTCAGTCCATAATGATCCCGAATCGGTACGCCTCAAAGCTTTGCAAATGGGCGCGAATATCATATCTTATGCTTTCAAAAGTTAGGCCATGACTCCCAAAATAATCTCAGATGGTATTCTTAGGGCAATAGCCATACTAGCTGGCATCGCCTTGCTATTGCTCTTTTTGTACAAAATACAATCTGTATTGGCCTATTTGACCATTGCAGTGGTCGCCTCACTATTGGGAAGACCTATTGTTTTGTTTTTAAGAAGGCGATTAAAATTCAATAATACTCTGGCCGTAATAGTCACGATGCTGTTCCTCATAGGAATAATCGCAGGGATAATAGCGCTTTTCATACCCCTACTTATATCACAAGGGCAAAACCTCTCGCTTCTAAACATTGATGCATTACAAGCCAATGTGGAAAACCTTTACAGGCAAGTCACCGAATATTTTGGCTTAAGTTCTTTTGAAATAGAACAAGGGATAAAGGATTCGAAACTCCTTGCCAATTTCGATTTTGGTTTTATTCCAGACTTTCTCAATTCATTTGTAAGTGTTCTTGGCAGCTTGAGCATTGGTCTTTTCTCTGTACTATTTATTGCTTTTTTCTTTCTAAAGGACAGTAAACTTTTTGAGGAAGGCCTGCTGGTATTCATACCCGACAACAAGGAAAGTCGATTAAAGAAGTCGATAGACACCATCAAGGACCTACTGTCAAGATATTTCATAGGGCTTGTCTTGCAAATTCTCATATTGTTCATTATCTACTCCATTGTATTGTTCATTTTTGGAATAGAAAATGCCATTGTAATTGCCTTCTTATGTGCCTTGTTAAACCTGATTCCATATGTGGGTCCGATTATAGGGGGGATACTCATGATGACCTTGACCATGACCAGTAACCTAGGTGCTGATTTCAGCACCGTCATCCTACCCAAAACCATCTATGTTATGATCGGTTTTGTCATTGGGCAATTGGTTGATAATTTCTTTTCACAGCCCTATATTTTTTCAAATAGCGTAAGGTCGCATCCCTTGGAAATTTTCTTGATTATCATTATCGGCGGATTATTGTTTGGGATCACCGGAATGATTATTGCAGTTCCCGGATATACAGCAATAAAAGTTATTTTAAAAGAGTTTTTATCGGATAATAAGATAGTGAAATCCTTGACTAAAAATTTATAGTATAACTTTGAATAAAAAGATTTTAAATACTGGTGTACAGGATTTTATAAATAATAATTTAACTACTGACATCATGTCAGTATTGCTCCAAAAACCAGTTTTTGACGCTATTTCCAACAGAGAATTGGCCGAGCAGATCGAAGCCAAGAATAAATGCAAGAACAAACTCCCTTCCTGGTATAATTCCGAAAAGATCTATTATCCTAACAAGTTGAATATTGAGCAGTGCTCATCTGAAATTACGGCAGCCTACAAAACCCGGATTTTCAGTGGGAAATCATTGGTGGACCTGACTGGCGGACTAGGGGTTGATTCTTTTTATTTCAGCAAAAAAATAAAAGCAGTCGTTCATTGCGAAATCAGTAAAAATCTTTCTGAAATCGCTGCCCTTAATTTTAAGGTTTTAGGTGCAAAAAATATACGTGTTGAACAAATTGACGGACTGGAGTTCATTAAAAATACCTCTGCTAAATTTGATTGCATCTATTTAGATCCATCACGACGTTCCATGAACAGCAAAAAGGTATTCATGCTATCGGACTGCATGCCAAATGTAGTACCTCACCTGGATTTGTTATTAACGAAGTCAAAGCAGGTGCTCATCAAAACTTCTCCTCTTTTGGATATTTCGAGTGGATTGAATCAACTTGGAAAGGTAAAGGAGGTACATATTGTGGCGGTCAACAATGAGGTCAAAGAATT
>JAHHKH010000345.1 GCA_018679695.1 Maribacter sp. | reverse complement strand
GTGCTTTCCCGCGAGTTAATCTAAACAAACTACCCCCATCAAAAGGCCTATTGATGATCACTGCCGTGCCTTGATCCATAGCGGTTTGCAGAAGACCTTTTTCCGCATTTCGGCCATTGATGGAATAATTAAATTGTACAAAATCGGGTTTTTCGTCTTTGATGATTTGTATAAGGGTGTTATGCGAGGAGTTGGTATAATGCGTAATGCCCCAATACCCGATTGTTCCTTTTTCCTTCATGGCCCTTATGGTCTTTAGATGAGTCTTCCAATCGACCAAGTTGTGAATTTGCATTAAGTCCATTTTCTTCCTTTTCATTTTCTTCATGGAATTGGCCATTTGATCTATTCCCGCCTGCCTTCCAGACGTCCAAACTTTGGTCGCATAAAAGAAATCGTCTTGTATCCCCAATTCGGAAGTCAGGTCACCGACCACCTGCTCAGAACTGCCGTACATGGGGGAACTGTCAATGACTTGTCCGCCTTTGGATTTCATTTTTTGGAGAACATCGGACAATTGCGCTCTTGCCGAAACATCATTTCCGACATCGAAAGATTGCCATGTACCAAGACCTACCACAGGTAGTTGTTGGCCCGAAGAAGGGATTTTCCTTGTAAACATTTGTTGATTGCTTATAGATTCCAGATACGGCCAAAAGGCCGTGCCCAGGGCAATGATGGCGATTGATTTGGACGCTTGCCTTCTCGTATATGTTTTCGTGGGAACATTAGTATTCATCTTGGATTTTTATAAACTTTCCTACTACAAGGTATGTTTTTTTGTCCATTTCGAATTTATTGCCTTTTACAAAATAAGAATGCCCAATTGTGCTCCATTTTTGGTAAACTTTTATATTTTTGCAATCCTAATTCGGGATGTGGCGCAGTCCGGTAGCGCACTCGGCTGGGGGCCGAGTGGTCGCAGGTTCAAATCCTGTCATCCCGACCAAGCAGAAAGCCTGAAAATCGAAAGATTTTCGGGCTTGTTTATTTTAGTATGTTGCCAGCCATAGGCGGGCATAAGTGATAAAATAAACAGGCTTTAGAAAGGCGATAGCCTTTCAGGCTTTCTATTTCCAGCGGAAAATGTAATTAGGATTCTGCAAATCCTTTTCGAAGTTTTGGTAAGATCTTGGAAACAAAAAAGGGAGGAAGGCTCCTGCCTCCACTTTTCTACCGTACCAAAGGCAGGCAGGTTTGCAGTAAAGTTTTATAAGGATTATCCAAATCCTGAAAGGGTAAGTGGAGGGGACAAAAATAGTGAAGGTACCTGCCTCCATTTTTCTACCGTACCTACGGCAGGCAGGTTTGCAATGAGGGTTTATAAGGATTATGCTAATCCTGTGATCCCAACGAACCACCTTTTGGCGGATATTAATCCCTGCAAATCAAGAGATTGGTTTGGTAAGTATTGGGACTTGCAACACGAAACTCCGTTTCACTCGCTTTTACATCGTGGGAACCATAAGTTTTATCCTAAACAGTCTGGTCCCATAACGTCAATTATCAAAACTACTAAAAGCGACAAGGTTTGTGACCTTATAGGAAAAGTTTTGCGCATTCCAAAAGCTGTTCTATAAAACGGCCATATCAAAAGACCATTGATTTTACATCGGCAACTCGGATACAGTTTTTAATTTTTTTTTAAAAAAAGTTGGTGGATTGATTTTTTTATTAAGTTTACTTCAAATAAATGAGTCCTGCTAATTGGACGCATTGCCTTTTGTTTTGAAAACTTTTTTCGAGTTCGGGCTCATGGGGATAAGGAAGTCTACCCCAAAAGCCGTCTTAGGGATAGGACACCGAATAATAGGGCTGACTTCCGAAATGATTTCTTCTTACCGTAGGTTGTATCTGCGATTTTTTAGTGCTGCACCGGATAGGTATTTTGTATTCCGCATTTGAGATGGTCTATTTCCACGACCCTTAATCACTTTTTTAGTAATGCGAATTAAAGATGAAGACCAAATACATCGATTTGATCGAACAGACCTATGATTTTCCCCAACAGGAATTTCATCTTGTGGAAAACAATCTGCACTTTCACGGGATTGACCTAATGGCATTGGTTCACCGCTATGGATCACCCCTTAAGTTCACCTATCTCCCAAAAATATCCGACAACATTCAGCGGGCCAAAAAATGGTTCGCAACAGCAATCCATAAACATGGTTATGCAGGTACATACCAATATTGTTATTGCACCAAGAGTTCCCATTTTGAGTATGTTCTGGAAGAGGCCCTCAAGAATCAGATCCATATTGAGACTTCCTCGGCATTCGACATTGATATAGTAGAACATCTAAAAAAGGTAGGCAAGATTTCCAACTCCACGTATATACTGTGCAACGGTTTTAAAAGAGATGAATATGTTGATAAAATTGGCAGACTCATAAATAGTGGACATCAAAACTGCATTCCGATCATTGACAATTTCGAGGAACTGAGTCTACTTGACAAGGCAATAGATGGAAATTATAAAATAGGAATCCGGATTGCTTCTGAAGAAGAACCCAAATTTGAATTCTATACCTCAAGATTGGGAATTGGATATAAGAACATAGTTCCTTTCTATTCACGGGCCATCAAGGACAATCCAAAGATTGAGCTAAAAATGCTCCACTTTTTTATCAATACTGGTATACGGGACACGGCCTATTATTGGAACGAGCTTGTAAAATGCTTGAAGGTATATATCAACTTAAAGAAAATATGCCCAACGCTCGACAGTCTGAATATTGGTGGAGGCTTTCCTATAAAAAACTCGTTGGCTTTCGATTATGACTACGAATATATGGTCGATGAGATCATCAACCAGATCAATCAGGCATGCCGGGAGGCAAATGTTCAGGTTCCGGATATCTTCACCGAGTTTGGCAGTTTTACGGTTGGCGAGAGTGGCGGTGCCATTTATCAGGTCGTTTATCAAAAACAGCAGAATGACCGTGAAAAATGGAACATGATCGACTCCTCGTTCATAACCACCATTCCCGATGCATGGGCCATAAGCAAAAAGTTCATTATGCTGGGCATCAATAGATGGAATGAGGAATATGAAAGGGTTTTGTTGGGAGGGCTTACCTGCGACAGTGATGATTATTACAATTCGGAGCAGCACATGAACGCCATCTATCTTCCCAAATTCAAAAAGGAACGTCCGCTGTATGTCGGGTTTTTCAATACCGGGGCCTACCAAGAGAACATAGGTGGGTTTGGCGGATTGCAGCATTGCCTGATTCCACAGCCCAAACATATTTTGGTCGATAAGGATTTTCAAGGAAACCTAAAGACCAGGGTATTTGTCGAACAGCAAACGGCCCATGATTTTTTATCGATTTTGGGGTACAATAAAACTAATAGAATCAACGCCGAAACTTTGAATACCAAACAAATTGTCTATCAATAATAAAAACAGTTAAGATGGAATTGAAAAGAACCTATGCCGGGATTCCTGAGGAATACGCCTCTTCAGAAAAATCCAAAGTAGTGTTGATCCCGGTGGCCTATGATGGCACGAGTACTTGGGGAAAAGGAGCTGATAAAGGCCCGGAAGCATTTTTGGAAGCTTCGGAGAATATGGAACTTTATGACATTGAAACCGATAGCGAAGCATATCGGGAGGGGATTTATTTAACCGAGACCTTGAAGGACTTTGATTCGCCCGAGACCATGGTCGATTCTGTGCATGCCGTTGTGAAGGATTTTATCAACCGAAGAAAAATGGTCACAATGATCGGTGGAGAACATTCTGTTTCGATCGGAGCCATTCGTGCCTTCAATGAAACGTACCAAGGGCTGACTGTACTCCAAATAGATGCGCATGCCGATTTGAGGGCATCGTATAATGGTTCTAAATACAATCATGCATGTGCCTTGTATGAAGCCTCCCAAATTACTAATCTGGTGCAGGTCGGTATTCGAAGTATGGATCGATCTGAGAATTCCATAATGAACCGTGACCATGTCTTTTTTGCACACGAAATTATTACGGATGACTATTGGATGGACAACGTCCTGGATTTGATGACAGAAAATGTTTATATCACTTTTGATTTGGATGCCTTGGATCCCTCGATTCTTTCATCTACCGGAACACCTGAACCCGGTGGGCTCTTCTGGTACGAAACCCTTGAATTTCTTAAACGGATTTTCGAGGAATGCAATGTGGTAGGCTTTGATATTGTGGAGCTTTGCCCCAATGGGATGGATAAGTGCTCAGATTTCTTGGTCGCAAAATTGTACTACAAAATGTTGAGCTACAAATACAGAACAGACGTTGAAGAAGACGCGGATGAATATGATCAACTCCACAGTTTTGAAAAATTTGAAAGCAATGGAGAGCAGTATGACGAAAGCTAAGGGAAAAATATCAAAGTTCATCGAGAATCACTTTTTGCATTTCAACGCAGCGGCATTGGTCGATGCCGTAAAAGGCTATGAGGCCCAATTGGAGCAGGGTTCTAAAATGTTGGTGTCATTGGCCGGAGCCATGAGCACAGCGGAGCTGGGCAAGATTTTTTCTGAAATAATCCGTACCGAAAAAGTACATATAATATCATGTACGGGGGCCAATCTGGAAGAAGACATCATGAATTTGGTGGCCCATTCCTCTTACAAAAGGGTACCCAATTATCGCGATTTGACACCACAAGATGAATGGGAGTTATTGGAAAAGGGATTGAATAGAGTTACTGATACCTGTATCCCGGAAGAGGAGGCGTTCAGACGATTGCAGAAGCATATTTTCAAAATCTGGAAGAAAGCCGAAATTGAGGGAAAAAGCTTTTTCCCCCATGAATATATGTACCAGCTGTTGTTGTCTGGAGTACTTGAAGATTACTATGAAATCGATGTGAAGGACTCTTGGATGTACGCAGCGGCAACAAAAAACCTTCCAATGGTCGTACCGGGCTGGGAAGACAGTACCATGGGCAATATTTTTGCCAGTTACGTAATCAAAGGTGAACTCAAGGCCAGTACCATGAAATCGGGAATTGAGTACATGACCTTTTTGGCAGATTGGTACAAAAACAATTGTGAAAACGGTATTGGGTTTTTTCAGATAGGAGGGGGAATAGCAGGGGATTTTCCAATTTGTGTAGTACCTATGTTGGTCCAAGATCTAGAAGAGGCCGATACACCGTTTTGGAGTTACTTCTGTCAGATAAGCGATTCTACTACAAGTTATGGTTCCTATTCCGGGGCGGTTCCAAATGAAAAGATTACATGGGGCAAACTAGACATAGATACGCCCAAGTATATTATTGAATCCGATGCTACCATCGTGGCCCCGTTAATCTTTGCCTATCTATTGAATATGTAATCATGAAAAAACCAAAGTACGGAAATATGAAAAAGGTAATCGTTGACTACAAAAAACTCAACGCACAGCTACTGGATCTGTTGGTGGAAAGATACCCTGATGGATACGACGACCGTGACATCATTAGCTTTAGGAACATGGAGGGAGATTGGGTAGAGTGCGTTGAGGTGCGCACCGAGGATACCGTTTACCTGGTAAAGGTCAGCAGGCGGTTGACCACTGCCATGGAAGATTACGAAACTGATGAATCCGACGATAACAACGAAATCGGTGTCGAAGATGCAAAAAGTTTTGAGGAAGAATAACACTTTTAGAACATAGTCAAAAGGAATAATGAAAGCACAATTCCACCTCGCATTGCCCTGCAAAAATATTGAAGAGACCAGGGAGTTTTATGAGGATATCATCAAGGTCAAATTGGGCAGGAGCACCGAAAACTGGTTGGATGTTGACCTATATGGTAACCAATTGACATTTACCCGTGCGGGCCACTTCAATTTTGAGTTCAAAAGTTACAAGCTGGACGATTTTGTTCTGCCATCCTTTCATTTTGGGGTCATTGTCCCCATTGATATCTGGGCAGGACTTTATGGCCGTCTTTTTAAAATGGATCTGGAAGTGACCACCGAAGCCACTTTCATGCAAGGCAAAAAAGGAGAGCACCTTTCCTTTTTTGTCCAGGATCCCAACGGCTATATGCTAGAGTTCAAAAGCTTTAAGAACGTTGATGAGGTTTTCTCAGTATAGTTAGGGCGTAATTTCTCAAAATGGAAATCCATATTGAATTTCACCATGCAAAAATTCATCTCCACTTTTAGAACAATCGAAACAAAAAGATAGTCAACATGCCCCAGGCCGTTCCAGTGACCATACTGAGAATGGCCAGTACAATGGCATGCGGCATCAGTTCTTTTTTGTAGGCTGAAGTTACGGCAGGAGCTGTGGAAATGCCTCCCAGATTTGCCATGCTCCCAATGGCTACCCAGGCAATATTGGTCTTGATCAGGCGTGCCGTTAGCAACATGGCCAAAAAATGGAGTACCAACCAGATTAGCACTAAAACGACTAGAACCGCAGGTAGGGAAAGATTACTGAAATTCAGTTTTAATCCCAAAATGGCCATGATGAGCACTATGGAGAATCCTGCCAGTTTTAATACCAGTTTATGGTTCCAGATGGGCATGATATTTCCCAAGAGCAGTCCTACTATAGACAAAACTACCACGCTTCCCAAAAAGGACAACGGAAGCAACGAAGCCAATGCCATCACCAACATAATGGTGCCTATAGTCCAAGTATCCACTATCCAAGGACGGGTACTTCCTGAATATTCAGGAGCCTCGACCACCGGAAATTTCGAATTGATTCCCCAAGCTTCATTCAGGCGATTGCTCCTTTTGATAAATTGAAACATGAGAATGGTCCAAATGTTGACCAAAATATTGTCCAGCACCAAAATGGAAAGAAACAAAGCTTCGGGGGTTTCGACTAGTTCCTTTAAAACCAATTGACTGGTACTGCCACCTATCCAGCCTCCAACTATCGGCACCAGTCCCTTCCAGTATCCCCCAACGATGAACAGCTCTGTGTTGGCTTGATTGAAGATTCCAAAGACCAGTACCAACAACACGGGAAGTGTCGCGATGACCAAGGATCCTACTTCAAAAACGATAATGGGTTTTAGCCCGACAATCTTGAGCTGTTTTATGGACAGGGCGCTCATCACCGTGAGTATGGTAAACGGAATGATCCAGGATTTGCTCAAATCGTGAAGAAGAACTTTTGATAGATCCATTCCCGAAAGATGTGTGAAAGCAGCTGGTAAGACATAGGCGAATAGTATGGCAGGAAACCAATCAAGAATCGATTTGATCAATTTATTTTCAAACTTACCGATCCAAAGAACAAATAGTACGGTAACAAGTACAACTACTGCGGCTATTAAAAATAATTGCGGGTCACTCATATTTCTGGGTTAGAATTCCCAAGCACATTTTTAAACCTTCGTGAAAATTTCCCAATCGCAGATTTTCATCGGGTGCGTGAATGTTGTTGTCAGGATTAGGAATTCGAACTGAGATGGCCGGAATTCCCAGTACTGAAATAAAAGGGGCAATAGGCTGCGATCCGCCGGTAGATTGCATTCGTATATAGTTGCCTTTGCCGAAAACATGTTCCATTGCCGATCCCAGCCAGTTCCCAAGTTGTGAGTTCAAATCGGTTCGAAAAGGTTTCGATCCGACACGGGATGCTATCTTAATGAGTTTAGTGTGTGTTCTTCTTTCCTTATGGGTCGGCTCACTTTTCAAAATGTAATAGCCCTGGGATGCGATGAATTCCTTTACCAGTTCGATTTGCCTTTCCGCCGGGGTTTCCGGTACTAATCGCATATCAATTTCCGCCAATGCTTCAGCTGGGATAATGGTACGAACCTCGTCTTCAACCCAGGCCGCTCTCAATCCTCGTACGTTCAGCGACGGATACTGTAGGGCTTCCTGGTACGTGCCTCCTACCGATTCCGGTTGAGCGATTCCCAAGATCTCCAGTAATTGTTCCCGATCCTCGGGAACAGCATTGATTACCTTTTTTTTACTTTCATTCATTGCTACACCCGCATAAAAACCCGGAATCTGAACAAGACCGTTCTCGTCTTTCATAGAACCTAGCAACCTGGAAAGTGCAAAAACCGGGTTCGGGGCATAATTTCCATACTGACCGGAATGCAGATCTTTATAGGCCCCGTAAACCGTTAATTTCATAGTGGCTATTCCCCTGGCTCCGAACATTAGTGTTGGAAGGTTTCCCGGTGGTCGGGTACCATCCATGATGAGCATGGCATCCGCTGAAAATTTGTCACGGTTTGTTTCTACAAGTGCCGGTAAAGTCGGTGAACCCAGTTCTTCCTGAAAATCCATGATCACCTTAATATTAAAGCCGGGATCAATTCTTCTCTCATGAAGAATTTTGAGTGCTTGGATCAAGGCAATTGCAGGTCCCTTGGAATCGGATGCGGAACGCGCAAATATCTTCCAGTCCGGATTAAAATCCCTACTTAGGTCATTCCAGGAAACTACCTGGCAATCATTTCCCCTGCATTCCTTTAAAACTGCGATGTATGGACTTTCTTGCGTCCATTGGGAGGCGTCTACCGGCTGACCATCAATTTGTAAATAGAACAGCACGGTACGTTCCGCCCTTTTAAACTTTCGCTCCGCAAGCAAATGTTTCACCCCGTTGGAAAGCAATACTTCAGTATCGAAATCCAAAGCTTGGAAATTCCTTTCGCACCAGGCCAGATTCCCATTTATGTTATCAGGTATTTGCCCGTAATTAGGCAATGTTAAAAAATCCTTTAAAGCGTTTATCCCTTCTACAAGATATGCGTCGGCCAGCCGATCGATTCTTTCTTTTTTTAAACTTTGACCGGAAACCGATGCAACCGTCAAATATAACAGGAAGGCCAACGCAATTCTCATAACTTAAATTTAATTAAATATTTAAATGTTTATGATTAAAAAGACGAATTGCCTTTCAGGGCGGATTAGAACCCTGCTAATCTATTAATGGTGAAAAAACTGTTTTATGCGACAAGTCTACTTTACTAATAACTACTCCATCCCATCATGCCCTTCATGCCCGGTCATTGTCTTACCTCCTTTTTTATTCATCATTGACTTCTTGCCTTGCAATTGTGCCGCCGCATCAATTGTAAAGGTTCCATTGGTAACTATTTCTTCTCCATTTTCCAATCCACTTAACACCTCTTGATTTGCTCCCATGGTATTGCCCAACTTTATTTCCCGCATTTCAAAAACAGGTTCATCCGGATTTGTTTTTACATAAACCACGGAGCGTTCACCAGTCCATAAAATTGCTGTGGATGGAATACTCAACACTTGCTCTTTAGCGGAAGAAATACCTTCGATCTTACCTTCAACAAACATCCCAGGTTTAAGTGCATCATCCATGTTGCTTAGCACTACCCTTAATTTGACGGTTCTTGTACGTGTATCCAACACCGGGTCTATGAATGATACTTTCCCTTTGAACTCTTTGCCAGCATAGGCATTGGTTGTAATAGTTACATTTTGACCTTCTTTGAACAAATGAATCTGATTTTCATAGACATCGAAATTTGCCCAAACCGTATTTAGCTTTGCAATTTTAAAAAGTGGCTGCCCCGGTTTTATATGATCGCCATGTTCCACTAATTTATCTGAGACCGTACCGGAAACTGTAGCGTAAACAGGAAAGTTATCCAACACCTTACCAGAGGTTTCAATCTGATTGATTTGGTTTTCTGATAATTCCCAAAGTTTCAATTTGTTCCTTACGGCTTTGTACAGGGTTGGTTGCGATTCCTTTAAGGAAGCTGCCGTAATCAACTCCTGTTGTGCCGCATACAATTCAGGCGAATAAATGGTGGCCAATAATTGACCTTTACGGATTTCTTCTCCCGTAAAACTAACATACAATCGTTCAATCCTTCCAGAGAAATAGCTTACTTGTACGGCATTGGATTCTTCGTTTTCAACGATTTTCCCTGATAATTTTATGGCGTTATTGTCCACTTTACCTCTACCGACTACTGAAGTTTGCACATTGGCCAAAGCCATTGCATTTTCAGTCAATTTGAATTGGTCGACCAATAAACCGTCTGCACCATTTTCTGCAGGAATTAAATCCATTCCGCAGATAGGGCAATCGCCTGGTTCTGATTGCATAATCTGTGGGTGCATTGAACATGTCCACATTTGATTGGCCTCTGCTACTCCATTGTGATCATGCTCAATTTCCGAATTGGACGAATTACTGAATAGCAACCATCCTAGCAATAATCCGACTGCCAATATCCCGACATAAATTATGTATTTTTTCATCTGTCTAAATTTTAATTTTTCTTAATCTTAACGCATTACCTATTACCGAAACCGAACTAAAGCTCATCGCTAATGCCGCAATCATAGGAGAGAGTAGTAATCCAAATACCGGGTATAGGACACCTGCAGCAAGAGGTACGCCCAATACATTATAAATAAAAGCAAAAAAGAGGTTTTGCTTAATATTTTTAACGACACCATGGCTTAATTTCTTGGCTTTCACGATACCTTGTAAATTGCCTTTTACCAATGTTATGGCTGCGCTTTCAATAGCGACGTCAGTTCCTGTTCCCATTGCTATGCCCACGTCGGATTGTGCCAAGGCAGGAGCATCATTAATGCCGTCACCTGCCATAGCTACAATCTTATCTTGTTTTTGAAGTATCTCGATTTCCTTTAATTTATCCTCAGGAAGACATTCCGCTCTATATTGTTTCAGGTTTAATTGTTCTGCCACCGCTTTGGCGGTATTCTTATTATCCCCTGTTAGCATAATCACTTCAACACCATTGCTTTGTAGTTCCTTAATAGCCTTTTGGCTTGTAGTCTTGATAGCATCGTAAATGGTTACATAACCCACTGCTTCATTTTCTACCGCTACGTAGGATGCCGTTTTACCTTGCACTTGTTCAGCAATGACTTTAGTTACTAATCCTTCCGAAATGGAAATCGATAATTGTTCGAATAATTGGGCATTACCAATAGCAATTTTTTTATTTTCAACTGTTCCTATCACACCTTTTCCGGCAACTGCCTCAAAATCGGTCACTTTAACACTTGTTACATTTTTTGATTTGCCATAGTTTACGATTGCCTCTGCTAAAGGATGTTCGCTATACTGATTTAGTGACGTTATATATTGTAATAAAGTCATTTCATCAATAACAGCTGTTGTAATTACTTTTTCTACTGATGGTTTTCCTTCGGTAATGGTTCCTGTTTTATCTACAATAAGCGTATCCACTTTATTCATTTTTTCCAATGCTTCGGCATTTTTTATCAATACACCAGATTGTGCGCCCCTACCAACACCTACCATCACCGACATTGGTGTTGCTAAACCTAAAGCACAAGGACACGCTATTATCAATACCGCTATGGCATTTACAAAAGCGAACACATAAGCAGGTTCTGGACCAAATACAGCCCAAACAGTAAATGTGATTACAGCGACGGCTATGACTATTGGAACAAAGTATTTAGAAATTCTATCGGCTAATTTTTGAATGGGTGCTTTTGAACGACTGGCGTTATTTACCATTTGGATAATCTGCGAAAGTAAAGTTTCCGAACCTACCTTTTCAGCTTTCATAATGAACGATTTTGTACCGTTGATCGTTCCTGAACTCACTTTATCGGCTATACCCTTATCCACAGGAATGGGTTCACCGGTTATCATTGATTCATCTATGCTGCTGTGTCCTTCAACAATACTGCCGTCTACAGGTATTTTTTCTCCTGGTTTGACCCGCAGTAAATTTCCTTGTTGAATTTTATCAATGGCGATAACCTTGTCTTCACCATCTATGACCAAAGTTGCCGTTGAGGGCACTAATTTTAATAGTTCCTTTATCGCTCCACTGGTTTGACTGTGTGCCCTTGCTTCTAATAGTTGTCCCAACAACACTAAGGTTAGAATGACTGTAGTTGCCTCAAAATAGACAAAAACGTTGCCATCGGCAGTTTTAAAATCCTGTGGGAACACCTCTGGAAATAACATAGCGAATACACTAAAAATCCAAGCAATACCCGAACCGATCCCAATTAGGGTAAACATATTTAGGTTCATTGATTTAATAGATGTCCAGGCACGTTTAAAGAACATCCAGGTGGCGTGGAACACCACGGGAATTGACAATACAAACTGGAGCCAATTCCATTTTTTTTGCTCTAAAATGACGTATAAAGGATTATTGTTTAGCATTTCGGACATTGCTATGAGAAATATTGGAGCAGTAAAGGCCACGGCTATCCAAAACTTCTTCCGTAGTTTTATATAGGTTTTGTCTTCGTCTGAAACTCTTACTTCCAACGGTACTAAATCCATTCCGCAAATAGGGCAGGAACCCGGTTCATCCATAATAATTTCAGGATGCATTGGGCAAGTAAATTGAATACTTGAAGAAAAAAGACTTCTTTCTTCTACCAAATCCATTCCGCATACAGGACAGTCGCCCGGTTCATCATAGGTTTTATCGCCTTCGCAATGCATAGGACAATAAAATGTACCTGTGCCTTTCCCGTTGAATTGTTCTTCCCTTTGGTCTGCTGAATGATGATGGTGCTCCCCGGGCTTGTGAATGCTGTATCCTCCTCCATCATTCTTCAAGGCTTCTTGAAAGGTTTCTATAGGAATATGAATTTCCATTTCGATTGTAACCTCTGCCTTTTCCAAATCAACCGCAGTTTTTGAAACACCCTTGACTTTTGCTAGTGTTTCCTCAACGTGGCTACGACAACCATTGCAAGTCATTCCGTGTATGTGATATATGTGTTTCATTATTGTCGTGTTAAATAATTAATGATCGTGCTTTGCACGTAATAGGTTTTCACCGATTCTATTTGGTTCATTTGGAACTTTAATTGTAGTTCCTGAATGTCCAGAACATCGTTAAAATCAATTGTTCCTGTTTCATAGCTTTTGATTAGAATCTCTTCAGCATCATTGGCTTGCCTTAAATTCTTGGATTGGGTCCCATAACTGATTCTTGCAGTGGTCCTATCTTTCACGGCTTTATCTAAAACAGTTTCCAATTTGTTCAAGCGTTGCTGCTTCTGGGCCATTAGTTCCTGCTGCTGCAATTCGTTCTGTTTGGTTTGGGATTTGTACTTTTTATTGAAAATTGGAATCGACACAGCAACCATTGGCATTACAATATCTTTTCCGTTATCATTGAACTCCATATTTGGCCTTTTATCTACATAGACATAATCCAATCCAAAACCAATTATAGGAAGGCTTTCCTTTTGATTTAATAATTCTGATTGCTCAACAGATTGGTAGAGTTTATCATATTTTATCAATTCAGGATGAAGGGATAAATTTTCGACATCAACCAAAGTACTTTCGGAAGGAATTGTTAATTCATCAACCACATTCACAACAACGTCCTTATCGCGATTTAAAAGCTTGTTGAGTGTTGTCCGCTCCGCCAAATATTGTTGGGCCAATATTTCTTTTAGTTGTACCAATTCATTTTGACGCATTTGTAGTCGCAATACATCCACTGCTGAAGCCTTACTAACTTCAACAGAGGTCAGTGCCATAGTCTCATAGGATTCAAGCAATTCAATATTTTGAACCAAAACCTTTTGCTTAGCCCTATTGGCGCACAAATTGTAATAGGATTGTGATACGGCAGCGATTATTTTTCTTTTGGCAACGACAACATCCTCATATTTGGCATCTGCCAATGTGCTTACATAGTTCTCCCTAGCAGTTATTGAACCAAACCAGGGTATCATTTGTTTTGCCGATACTTTAAATCGTTGGGCCCCTGTTCTTGTTTCCGGTTCGCTAACAAAATAGCCAACTCCCAATTCGGTATTTGGAACAGTGTTTATTTCATTCACTTTTTCAGAAACAATACTATACTGCAATTCAAATTTTTGAATTTCGGGACTGTTTCCCAGCGCTTCTTCAATAAGCGTTTCCAATTGTTGTGCATTTGAAAAACCAAATGTCAGAAACCCAATCCCAGTTAAAATCATTTTCTTCATTACGCTACTTTTTTAAGTTGTGCCTCGTGTTTCCAACTATATAAAACAGGAACGACGAACAATGTGATCAAGGCGATAACCATTCCACCAAAACTTGGTATTGCCATAGGAATCATAATATCACTTCCGCGTCCTGTTGATGTCAGTACGGGTAACAATGCCAATAGGGTGGTGGCCGTAGTCATTAAACACGGTCGAATACGTTTTTCACCGGCTTCTATAACTGATGCTCTCACTTCCTTTTTGTCTTCAGGTGTATTTCTATCAAAGGTCTGTGATAGATAGGTTGCCATTACAACACCATCATCTGTAGCTATCCCGAATAGCGCAATGAAACCTACCCAAACGGCAACACTCAGATTAATGGGGTGCATCTGGAACAAATCCCGAAGGTTCTCGCCAAAGAAATTGAAGTTTAAAAACCATCCTTGACCATAGAGCCATATCATTAAAAAACCACCAGAAAATGCCACCGCAATACCTGTAAACACCATTAAGGATGTTCCAACTGAACGGAATTGGAAATACAGTATTAAAAAGATAATCGCCAATGCTAAGGGCACAACCACAGATAAGGTTTTTTCTGCCCTTAATTGATTTTCATAGGTTCCTGTAAATTGATAATTAATACCTTTTGGCACTACCAATTCGCCACTGTCTATCTTTTCTTGAATTAGTACTTGTGCATTTTCAACGACATTTACTTCTGCAAAACCATCCATTTTGTCAAATAACACGTAGCCAACCAAAAAGGTGTCTTCGCTTTTAATGACTTGTGGACCTTGTTCATAGCGAATGGTTGCCAATTCACTCAATGGAACAGGATTGCCCTTTTCAACAGGCACATAAATTTGTTTTAAATCTGTTGGATTTGCTCGTAATTCTCTGGGATAACGTACTCGAACACCATAGCGTTCTCGACCTTCAACGGTTTGGGTTAAAACCATTCCGCCAACTGCAACTTTTAATACATTCTGTACATCATCAATTGAAATACCGTAACGTGCAATTTTCTCTCTATCAATATCAATGAGTAAATAGGGTTTACCAACAATACGGTCTGCAAAAACAGCTTCATCCTTTACACCTTCGGCTTGCTTCAGTACATTTTCCAATTGGACACCAAAGGCTTCAATCTGTTTTAGATCCTGACCTTTTACTTTGATTCCCATTGGTGCACGCATTCCTGTTTGAAGCATTACCAATCGGGTTTCAATGGGTTGTAATTTTGGTGCAGAGGTCACACCTGGCAGTTTGGTGACTTTTACGATTTCATTCCAAATATCGTCTGGGGATTGTATTTCTGGTCGCCAATTACGATAGAACTCACCTTTGTTATCTTCTATCAATTGAGACTTTTTGATTGTAAGTAAAGAGGCACTTTTAGTAGTATTTGGATTTGCGATGAATCGACCATCCTCTAATTCAAATAAATCATCATCATTCACTTTATAACGTTGGCGTTCCCCGTTTTCATTCAACATATACTCTGGTTTATACTGAATTACGCTCTCGTACATTGACAAAGGTGCTGGGTCTAAAGCCGATTCCGTTCGCCCTGCTTTTCCAACTACAGTTTTAATCTCAGGAATACTGGCGACTGCCATATCCAATTGCTGTAATACACGTTTGTTTTCTTCTACACCAGAATGAGGCATTGAAGTAGGCATCAGTAGAAATGAACCTTCGTTTAACGATGGCATAAATTCTTTGCCTGTGTTTTTCATAATGAAGAAACCTGCGATTACAATAGCTGTTGGTACTGATAAAAAGAGCAACTTATTATCCAAACACCACCTTAAAACACGTGTATAGTATTTAATGAATAATGAGAAAACACCTAATAGTCCAAAGCAAATAACCCCAACAAAAATGAGGTTCCTGAAAATGCTATTATCAACACCTAACGGTCTCCAATATTCGCCTAACAAGAATACTATAGCAGATGTTGAAATAATGATATTGATAAGATTGGATTGCTTATCGGTAATTTTATTTTGAAGATTAAGAA
Source organism: Maribacter sp. (assembly GCA_018679695.1). GTDB lineage: Bacteria > Bacteroidota > Bacteroidia > Flavobacteriales > Flavobacteriaceae > Maribacter_A. The sequence goes on along the minus strand of JAHHKH010000345.1, from coordinate 7,797 downwards.
GTGTTGTAATTCCGAAAGCCATTAATATCAAGCCCAACCAATATCCATACGTTATGGCAACGATGCCTAATGCTATTAAAAGACCATTTATAACATATTTAAAATTGGTTTTAATGCTTTTCTTTCTAAATAAGAATGCTGCAAACGGTGGAATTAAAAATAATGCAATAATAATAGATGCCGTTAAAGCAAAAGTTTTTGTAAATGCCAATGGTCTAAATAGTTTTCCTTCCGCTCCAATCATAGTAAACACAGGGATGAAACTGATAATCGTAGTCATTACTGCGGTTACGATGGCGCCAGAAACTTCGGCTGTGGCATTATAAACTACAGTATTAATGGATAGTGTTCCATCATCTTCATCTAAATGTCGAATGATATTTTCTGAAAGTATGACACCCACATCGACCATGGTACCTATTGCAATAGCGATACCTGATAAGGCGACAATATTGGCATCGACACCAAAGAGTTTCATAGCAATAAACACCATCAAAACTGCAACCGGTAATAGTCCCGAAATCAAAATAGAAGCTCTAAGATTAAACACCATAATGATGATGACCAAAATGGTAATCAGTATTTCTAAACTAAGGGCTTCGTTAAGTGTTCCCAATGTTTCTTCTATGAGTTCCGTTCTGTCATAAAAAGGAACTATCGTTACTTGTGATGTTCTACCATCCTCTAATACTTTCGAAGGGAGTCCTGCACTTAACTCGCTTATTTTTCCCTTAACATTACTAATGACTTCCATTGGGTTTGCACCATAACGAGCCACCACAACTGCACCAACTACTTCGGCACCCTCTTTGTCCAATATTCCCCTGCGAGTAGCAGGTCCTAATGAAACTTTGCCTATGTCTTTAATTCTTATAGCGGTGTAATCTTCGGAAGTGACCATTGCATTTTCGATGTCTACAATGGATTTTACATAACCCAAGCCCCGTACCAAGTATTCGACTTGGTTAATTTCCAATGTCTGGGCACCAATATCTTTATTGCTCTCTTTTACGGCTTTTACAATCTGATGCAATCCAATATTATATTGTCGCATTAATTCTGGATTCACATCTACCTGATATTCCTGAACATAACCACCAATGGATGCTACTTCTGAAACTCCACTAGCAGAGGACAAAGCATACTTCACATAGTAATCTTGAATGCTTCGCAATTCGTGCAGATCCCAACCACCGGTAACGTTTCCGTTTTCGTCACGGCCTTCCAATGTGTACCAAAATATTTGCCCTAACCCTGTGGCGTCAGGACCCAAAGCTGGATTTACGCCTTCAGGTAATAAACCACTTGGCAGGGAGTTTAGTTTTTCGAGAATACGACTTCGACTCCAATAGAATTCTATATCTTCCTCAAAAATGATATAGATGCTTGAAAACCCAAACATAGACGAACTACGGATGGTTTTTACTCCTGGAATTCCCAAAAGTGAGGTGGTTAATGGGTATGTGATTTGGTCTTCAATATCTTGCGGGGAACGACCCTCCCATTTGGTGAAAACAATTTGCTGGTTTTCGCCTATATCGGGTATGGCATCAACAGCTACAGGGTCACTTGGTAAAAAACCTGTTTCCCATTTAAAAGGTGCGTTTATTGTTCCCCATCCCACAAAAAGGACGAGTAACAGTACTGCAACAAGTTTGTTTTCTATTAGAAATTTTATGCTTTTGTTTAGCATTGACTTGATAATTAAACAATTAGACATTGGTGTTAAGAGAACACCGAATACAATGAATTATCCTAATGGAAATCATCCACTGGATAAAAGGTCTATTGCCTAAAAATCAAATTAAATAGGTCTCGTCAAGCTTGTAGATTTGCCTAATGACGCGGGGAGGAGGGTAATCACTATTTGAAGTTGCATTTTCTTCCAAACCCTCAAAAAGGTTGATATAGGAATAAACAAATGATGCAACAAATAGTTGTTGGTCAAATGTAATCTTATCAAAAGATATTTTTAATTCATCCTGTCCTTCAATAACAATTTCAACATCGGAACAACAGTCCATTTCCATATCCATCACAGCACATTCACTGGATGATTTGGACATTTCAGCCTTCATTATACAGGTAGCCAATTTCTCAGAAAAGCTAAAATCAACCAAATGGTCACCACAATAGTGCATATCCAAAGAAAAGGACATGGTTGAGAACAGCACTACGAGTGCCATTGAAATAGACATTATTTTTCGAAAGGTTTCCTTCATTTGTTATGCAAAACTACAAAAATCCTAGATTCGATGGTTTTGTTTAACAGAAGTTTAAAAATGGATTGATGAATTGTCTATTAAAACAAACGATTTACGGGACCTTGTTATTTCTTCGAATCAGTTCCTAGAACTGACCGATTGACAGTACACCTATCATCGCCCAGAAACTGCTTTATGTGGGGCATGCTATGGAATATTTAAAGAAAATTTTGTGTGCAAGAGTTCATCGCCCATTATAATAAAGCCGGGTTTTGTCCGTTAGGCTTGTTATACAAGCCAATAATCAAATCTTATTAATGTCATGAAACTTACAAATTTATTCTTTACAATACTTATTGTTGCCGTAACGACGACCTTTGTGGGCTGCAGCAACGATGATGATGATACTATGGCCCAAGTGAGGGTAAATGGTACTGTACTGTTCGATGACGGCGATGATTTCAACGGGGACGTTGATGGTGACTTTACAGGAAATGGCGGAAGTGCCGCCAGAACATTCATTTGGTTGAATAATTTGACCACTGCGGACTACAATGCCGACATAACGGCGACTGCCGAAGGCTCCTTCAATATGATGGTATTGGACGCCGATGGTAATACTGTTTTGAACAGATCGTTGAACGGAGCGGTTGAGCCAGATTCGTTTTCTGGGGTTACCGATGCCGGAACCTCTGGGGTATGGTCGGTAACGATAACCGTCAACTCTTTCAATGGGGATGGTAGTTTCTCTTTGAGCGAAGGGGACTAAGCTTGAAAAAAATTTAGATGAATTATATAAAACCCCTTAGACGGGCTTTTTTGTTCTAAACAAGAATTTTTTTTAGGGAGTAGTATATAACCAACTTTTTTTTGGGACTATCCAAGCTCAGATATAACTATTTGATACGTTTTTTTTGAGCAATATGTTTTCTGAAATTTATAGGATAAAGAATTACATTATTTGTGTTTATTTATATTAAAAATCGCAAAGGGGTGTACTGCGTTACTTGGAAGCTTCAGGTGTAAGAGATTCAAATGCGAATCTCAAGTTAGACGAATAGAATCGATCGAACCACCAGTCCTTGTTCATTCGTCCGATTCCTTATTTAATAATAGTAATTAGCTCTGAGTTTTCAATACTTTTGCCGTTTAAACTTGTTTTGCTAGAAAAAATTTGTGTACCACAACACCTTTCACTTTTGCGTTCAGCAAGTTCAAAAGTTAAAATTTCAACGTTACTCTCAGATAGAATCAAAGAATATTCCTCAATATCCCTTTCTAAGGAAAACTGTATTGTACCCGTACTTTCATCAATGAAAAGCGGCTTTGGTTCTCCATCAGAGCCTCTAATTATTACATTTTCTGGAATATAAATGGCCCTACTACCAAACAAGAGATTAATGCCAGAGGGGTCGACGACAAGAATACTTTTAGAGGTTAAGTCAATACAATCATTACAGCCATTATCACAAGCAGAAATGAGGCCAAATGCTAGTGTAAATATTAATATGATCTTCCTTATACTCGTAACCTTATTTCCAATGTATTTCATATGTAAACTTTTTTGTGAGATGAAAAACATTACTAACAGTTGCTTTGAACTTTAATTATTATAATAATTGATTTAGATCTCTTCAATACACTAGGAGGTTTAGTATAGGAAAAGTAGACGTTTTCGAAGAACCAGACTTTCGCTTATGAACTTACTTGAATTGGAGTTATAAGCCTTGAATTACTACAATATCGACTATTTTATATATATATTGTTACCTGCTGGCATTATTTCCTAATCGATTAGCTAAACCTAAAATTTCCTTCTTACTCTGTACCAATTCACTTCCAGTGATTCTAACGGTTGTTATTTTTGTCAAATTGGGAAAAGTCAATTTTCCATTCGTTAGAGAATACATCCAAATCAAATCAAAATAGTTTAGAGCAATATTTATTTTTTCAATTATTGAAGTCTTATTTACTGAAAAGCCCAACTTTTTTGCGCTTCGTTCACTTAAAAAGTATGAGCTACCTCTAATTATCGTAGAGTTCGTTAAGTCTCCATTTTCAATTTGTGATATTATTTTAAGAAGAGCATTAAGATAAAAGAAGAGCATTTTGTTTTTCCATTTAATCCCTGCTTTTATTTTAGACATTTCTAAAAGGTAATCAAATGAAGTTCCATTGTGCAGGTCTATCACTCTTTTGTTATTGCCGAATGAGACGACCATTGGTGAATAATAATGGTAAAAATTGAGAAGCGTAAAAAGAGGGGTGATTAAAAATTGAATTAGGGGAACTATTATAATAATTAGTAGCATCCATATTTTGGACTCACTCACAGTTTTAATCCAAAGTGATAAAATAAAAATAAGAATGATTCCAAACGAAATTGAAATAACCCATTTAAAAACTTTATTTAGATCATTGAATCGTTTCATCTTTTATACATACTGGTAACGGTTAGGCTATGATTAGTTGCGGGCAAACCTGTGAGGTTTTGCTACTAGGGCACTAATGCAATGAATGCGAAAGAATTTCCACTTTGGAAATTCCATTGCAATTAATTATACCTGTTGTTGGTGACAGTTTTTTATGCTTTAAAATATTTTCTCCAGGTATTCTCTTTCCAAAAAATAAAAATAGAACCTAATATAAAAACGATAGCTGAAGCTATTCCAACTATTCCATAAGATGGTTTTTCCGGTATTCTTAAACTCAATTCAGAAGCAAATGCCGCGTAAAGACCTAAAACGGAATAATACATAAACCACAAATGAAACACTTTATGTTTCCTGTTAATTTTTTTTAAGAGTAGAGGTGATAAACCCATAATCAGAGTTAGCAATCCAGCAAAGGCTAAAATATGAAAAACCCCAAAATCACCCGTAATATTGTAAACTCCTAAAGCTGAACCACACACCAAGACCATTGATAAAACATATAAGTACCCAACCTGTTTATGTAGTTTGGTTCCTTTTGGTTTAAATAAAATATATGTTCCAGAAAGTATTGAAATCAAAGCTGTTATAAAGTGAAACCACCCTAGTTGGGTGTTGACAAAGTCATGCATTATCAAGATTTTTTAATTCAAATAACGATTCAAAAATCGGATTATGGGATTGTTTTCGAAACTATAAGTTCCTGAATTGTTGTTTTTATCTGATGAATTGTTCAAATTGACACCAACGTCTACAGCTATGGACCTGGCCTGGCTTGCGCCAGCGACCCTCTCCGCGTTAATGATTGTTTTCTTTAAAGGTAGGGAGTTCAGTTTTTTAACCAAATGGAATGCTTGGCTATAGCCAATGTTGGCATACGTTCTAATAGTCCCGATTAATGCAATTTAATCATTTTTGTTTTAGTGCTTCGTCAACTTTAGTGGTAGTTTCAACTTCGAGAATTTCCTTCCAATTATTATCTAGTTTTTGGTATATTCCTGTCCCTATTCCCCAATAAGCTGGTCCTTGACCCATAGGATATAATTTCCATTTAAAGTTTACCATTACCACTTCATTGGATAAGATTTTTAAAGTTAGCTCGGGAATTTCCATCTTCATATTTGGAAACTGTTTAAATAAAATTTCAAAGCGATCTTTCAATAGATCTTGTCCAAAATAATTACCATCGGTTCCATACATCTTGATATCTGACGCAAAATTGTCTACAAATAATTCTAGTTTTCTTTGGTTGAAAGCCTCGATTGAGGATAGAAATAGCTCCTTTACTGGATGATTATCCACAATATAGTCGTCTGCAATAGTATTGCCATTTTTACAAGAATAACCATTGAGCAATATCAAGCTCATCACACCAACAAACATTAATTTTTTCATAAGAATAGATTTAGATTAATAATAGTCTTGATAGGTAGGTATTACCTTCGTAATTCTTATGCAAATAGTAGAAATATCATCTGTTGTGAAAGAACTTTATGGCGAAAGGTCATAAAATCAAGTAAGTGATAGCTATGAATGTGTGTATTATTTCAACATTTAAGGAAGAACAGCAGAATTCAAAAAAGAAAATGACCCTTTACTCAATTTTGATTAACCTTCTAATAGTGCTCGAATAACTTTTACTGCTGGTTATAGATGATAATCCTTTTATAGAAAATTCAATAATGTATCGACCGTTTATGTGGGGTTTGATTTGCTTGATCCGTTCTTCATTTATCAAATATTTTCGATGTATTCTCGAAAAATTGTCTTCCAGTCTTTTTTCTAGAAAAAGAAGCGAATAATCGCAAAGCCTTTTAATACCATTCGAATCATATACAAAAGAGTAATTATCATAAGCTTCAAAATAGACAATTTCCTGGGTAGGGATCAATAAAATATTTTCACCTTGCTTTACGGGAATACTAGTGGTTATGTCGAGAGATTTGGAAATGTTTTGATCAATAGGGTTTTTACTGCTTGCTTTCAATTTTTTTTCGACCGTATTGTTCTTACCGATTTGAAAAAGATTATTGTTCTGAAATAGACTGAAGCCAAGAACCAAGGAAATTACTCCATTGAAAAGATACATTTTACCAGCTGAAAAAGGTCGAAAAGACTCACTTTTAAAAATCAACGACCTTAACAAATGCTCAACTTCTGTTGCTAAAACACCTATTAACATAAACAAGATGCTCAACAAAATATATAATTTCCAAGAGGATGTAATTTTGAGCTTAAGCCAAGATTTATTTGAAGCTGCTAAAACAGTAGTATAGCCGATAAGAAAACTTGTAAATAGCGATTGAATTACCCATTGAATCCAATTGAGTCCACCATTCATTATAAAATTAGCAGTCCCAATCCCTACGCCAACTAATAAAATGTACGGTAAAAATCGGTTTGCTTTTTTTAATTCAAATTGAGTGGTAATCATTTTAATTTTTACTATTTGTACTAGTTAACTAGTTCCGTTAGGAATGTATACCAACGGTTTTGTATATGAAAAGTGGTAGATTTAGATGTGCCATTTCCCATCTAAAAACAAAGATAGCAGAATAGAACCAAACCTTAAGTTTAGCTCTTATCTGCTATTTTATATATACCTTACTGTAGGTAGCCTTTCCTTATTTATTTTGTTTTATTGAACATATAACGAGCTATTTTCCAAGTATCATTCTCTTTCTCGAAAATAAATAATTCTCTGTTTTCTTCTGGAATTGTTTCTCCGTTTGCATGTATCAATGTCGACCCTTTTGAACTTGTGACAGCATAAGCCATTGTATTTTCAATTGTAATCTCTTCAATATAAAACTCGATGTTCAATTGTATTTGGGAAAATACAAAGTCGTAAGCTCCTTTAATGTCTGCTTTCCCAATAGCAGATGGTGCACCACTAGGCATGAATATTCCGTCTTTGGTATATAAAGAAGTTGCTTTTTCTGCGTTAGATGTATTTAATGTCTCTTTATAAATCATTAATAAACTTTCAATTTCTCGCTTGGCTAATTTTTCCATTGTTTCTGTGTTTATAGGATTTGTATTATTTGTGTTTTCAGATGTGTTTTGACAAGAAGCCAATAGCGTCATTGTCATTAAAATCATTACACTATTTTTCATTTTTTGTCAGTATTAATTATTAATAACACAAAGATGTAATGTAT
>JAHHKH010000317.1 GCA_018679695.1 Maribacter sp. | reverse complement strand
TGTTAATGGCATTCCGTAGAGCAATATTAACACCCGAACCTCCGAGATCCCGAACAGTTGTAAACCCGGCCATTAATGTTTTTTTGGCATTTACCGTAGATTCAAAAGCAACATCGGCCTCATTATTCGTGAATCTTTTGATGTATGTCTGTGGATTGAATTCAGATTCCATATGCACATGCATATCTATTAGACCGGGCAGTACTGTTTTAGCTTTTAAATCAATGACCGTATCAGTAGCTGAGCCCGTAACATAACCATTTTGAATATCCTTTATTTTATTTGCTGAAACAACTATAGTTTTTGCTGTAGCCATTTCCCCAGAGGTAACATCCAAAACATGTCCACAATGCAAGTAGATATCCTGGGCATTGGTAAATACAGCCAAAAATAAAGCGGGTATTAAAAGTAGTTTTTTCATAGGTGGATATTTATAAACAAAAAGATGAGGGGAAATATACATATAATTCCTCTTGTCCTTTTATACAGCGTGTCTTAATATCAGTTTCTGATCTTCTGTTCCCAATCCCAAGCGGATTTCATAGCCTCATCCAAAGTATATTGCGATTTCCATCCTAACTCCTCATTCGCCAGTGTAGTGTCGGCATAAGCTGCAGTAATATCCCCAGGTCTTCTAGCTACAATTTTATACTTAAGTTTTTTCCCGGAGACTTTCTCAAAACTTTTGATCACCTCAAGTACTGTACTTCCCTTCCCGGTGCCTACATTGAATACCTCGTAATTGGCTTTGTTCTTTTTGGCCAGCAGTCTTTGCAAGGCCACAACATGCGCCTTTGCCAAATCAACAACGTAAATATAATCCCGGACACAGGTACCATCCCTAGTAGGATAATCATCTCCAAAAACCGAAAGTTCTTCTCTTAAACCAACGCCTGTCTGGGTTATGAAGGGGACCAAATTTTGGGGTATACCGATAGGTAATTCACCTATTTCGGCACTCGGATGCGCCCCCATTGGATTAAAATATCGCAATGCTATCGCATTTAAATTCGGAGTTACTTTACAGGTATCCCTGATTATTTCCTCACCCATCTGTTTAGTATTCCCATAAGGCGATTCAGCTTCCTTTACCGGAGCATCCTCGGTAATTGGCATTTTATCGGCTTGCCCATAAACTGTGCAACTAGAACTGAAGATAAAACTAGACCTGTCTTTTTTCGAAAGCTCTTTTAATAGATATACCAATGTGCCTATATTGTTTTCATAGTACAAAAGTGGTTTATCCACACTTTCGCCGACCGCTTTGGAGGCGGCAAAATGAATGACTCCTTCAATATCATGATGTCTTTTGAAAAAATCCTCAACCAGGGATTTTTCTTTTAAATCCAGTTTTTCAAACAAAGGGGACTTACCGGTAATTGCGGTAATACCTTCCAATACCTTTTCCGAGGAATTTGAGCAATCATCTATAATTACCACCTCAAAACCTTCATTTTGCAGCTCTACAACCGTATGGGAACCAATAAAGCCTAATCCGCCTGTCACTAATACTTTCATGTTGTTCGTTTAAATGATAATACTATATGTAAAAGACTACCCAATATCAACCGTTAACAAAACCAATTACGGTATGAGAAATATAGCTTATCTGTTCATCGTCGAGTTCAGTATGCATTGGTAACGAGATAACTTCATTTACCAATTGGTTTGTCACTGGAAAATCGGTTTCATTATAACGCACCTCGGCGTAAGCCTTTTGTTTATGCAATGGTATAGGATAATAAACGCCAAACGGAATTTGTTTGTCATTTAAATGCTGTGCCAACGCATCGCGCTTACCATTGGTTATTCTCAATGTGTATTGGTGAAAAACGTGGCAGTCACAAGTATCACATATTCCATCACAATTGTTAACAGTTACGGGCACTGCAATATTGGGCTGACCTTTAAAAGCTTTGGAGTACTTTCTTGCTGCTATCCTTCTGGCTTCACAATAGCTATCCAATAATGGAAGTTTAGCCCTTAAAACGGCTGCTTGAATGGAATCTAATCTGGAATTGACACCAACTACATCGTGATGGTACCTTTCGTACATTCCATGATTTACAATTCCTCTAATAGTGTGCGCTAAAGTATCATCATTCGTAAATATGGCACCACCATCCCCATAACATCCCAAATTCTTTGAAGGAAAAAACGAGGTAGAACCCACATGGCCTATTGTACCCGCTTTTTGCTTATTCCCATTAGCTCCCGTATAATTGGCGCCAATGGCTTGGGCATTGTCTTCGATCACATACAAATTGTGCTTTTTGGCCAATGCCATTAAGGCATCCATATTGGCACATTGGCCAAAAAGATGAACAGGCACTATGGCCTTTGTCCTAGGGGTGATAGCTTGCTCCACGGCGGTTATGTCTATATTGAAGGTATCTTCGTCAACATCGACCAAAACCGGGGTCAATTGTAATAAAGCAATAACTTCGACGGTTGCGGCAAAAGTAAAATCCGCAGTAATGACCTCATCGCCGGGCTGCAAACCCAAACCCATCATTGCAATCTGTAAAGCATCGGTTCCATTGGCACAAGGAATAACATGCTTTACCCCTAAATATTCTTCCAGTTCATTTTGAAAAGCGTGAACTTCCGGACCGTTAATAAAAGCCGAAGAATCTAGAATACTTAAAATTGATGAATTTATTCGCTCTTTGATAGATTGGTACTGACCGTTCAAGTCTACCATTTGTATTTTACGCATCTGCACTAATTAGGATAGTATAATTGCAAAAATAAGGAACAATTCTGGAAAGAAGCGTATTTTAGCGACAAACGATAATCCATTGAATCGCATCTATAATCTTATCGTATACATCACATGGTTCCTCCTAAAACCAGTGTCACTTTTTCACTCGAAAATCAAGCTTTTTGTTCAAGGTAGGGAAGAAACGTTTTCTATTTTGAAAAACAAAATCCAAAAAGGGGATAAGTTCGTTTGGGTGCATGTAGCTTCTTTAGGTGAGTTTGAACAAGGATTGCCTGTTATTGAAAGATTAAAGAGAGATTATCCTTCCTATAAAATATTGCTTACATTTTTTTCCCCTTCTGGATATGAGGTCAAAAAAAATACCAAGGCGGCCGATATTATAGTATATCTCCCCTTGGATACCATGGGTAATGCAAAAAGTTTTATTGCAGCAGTGGACCCGGTGCTGGCCATTTTTGTAAAATATGAGATTTGGCCCAATTATTTGCGGGTTTTGGGGCAAAAGCAAATCCCTACACTTTTAATTTCTGCGATTTTTAAAAAGGATCAGGCCTACTTCAAATGGTATGGGGGTATTATGCGAAAATCGCTTCAGGTGTTTACCCATTTCTTTGTCCAGGATGAAAATTCAATAGCACTTCTCCAAAGTATCGGTTTAAAAAATATTACACTCGCCGGTGACACCAGGTTTGACAGGGTTCATGAAATATTGAAAAATGACAATAAGCTATCTTTCATGGACGAATTCAAAGGAAATAGCACCTGTTTGGTAGCAGGTAGTACCTGGCCGGAAGATGAGGAAATTATTGTGAATTTCATTAATGAATCAACAAAACCAACAAAATTCATTCTTGCCCCCCACAACATTAAAC
>JAHHKH010000300.1 GCA_018679695.1 Maribacter sp. | reverse complement strand
GAATACGCCGTTCATTTCGAACTGTTTTACAATGGCCACCCCATGCTTGGTTACTTTGGCCCCAATTCTCGGAATAATCGCATCAAAGGCATCGGTTACATTCTCATTCAGATAATAGACCATTGGTTTACCTGAACCCAGTTTTACCGAACATTTGGTATGATCGATCAATTCTATATAGTGTCCCAAATTTTCAGCCTCTTCTGCAATGCGCTTGGTAGAATACACATTCATACTGACCGATAGAAGTCCAATATCCATTTAAATAATTTGGTTAGTTATAGAATTGGAATGTAATATCGGTTAAAAATTACAATTCCTCCCAAACCGGATGTTGGTTTTTAATGATTCCTTAAAATTGAAATAAATTGAATTTTTGATAATGGGCAATGACAATTTCTTAAACTGGTTATAAATACCGTATATTATAGCTTCAAAGTTTGTTCAAAATTTATCCGTAATGTAAATTTGCAACCAAAATCAACTATCAATGAGCGGATTCTTTAAATCTTCGATAGGTAGAAAGTATGCAATGGCCCTTTCTGCTTTTTTTCTTATTATTTTCTTGATTATTCATTTATCGGTCAACATGACCTCACTTTTCAGTAAAGATGTCTTTAATGAATTCTCCCATTTTATGGGGACAAATCCGTTGGTGCAATTCGCAATGCAACCGATACTTATTTTCGGTGTTGTTTTTCATTTTATTATGGGCTTTGTTTTGGAAATGAAAAATAGGAGTGCTCGAAATGTGAAATATGTAAAGAATACCGGGTCGGCCAATTCGTCGTGGATGAGCAGAAATATGCTACTGAGCGGTGCTGTGGTTTTGGCATTCCTGGTCTTGCATTTTATTGATTTCTGGATTCCTGAGATGAACGTAAAATATATTCAAGGCGATATGTCGGGTTTGTTATCCGATGGTGATGGATACAGATATTACGAAGAATTGGTTCACAAATTTGAAAACCCGTTGAGAGTTGGCGCTTATGTTTTGGCCTTTGTTTTGTTAGCATTACATCTATTGCACGGCTTCACTTCGGCTTTTCAATCTATTGGTGCGACCATGGGAAGAAAAAAAACAATGCAAAATATTGGTAAGGCCTATTCAATACTTATACCATTAGGGTTTATAGTAATTGCGCTTTTCCATCATTTTAACCATTAATACCAGTTATTTATGTCTGTATTAGACTCAAAAGTGCCAAAAGGGCCAATTAATGACAAGTGGACCACCTATAAGGACAAAATAAATCTTGTAAACCCTGCCAACAAACGATTGATCGATGTTATTGTTGTTGGAACTGGTTTGGCTGGAGGTTCTGCTGCCGCTACGTTGGCAGAACTAGGCTACAACGTAAAGACCTTTTGTTTTCAAGATTCTCCGCGAAGAGCACACTCGATTGCCGCCCAAGGAGGGATTAATGCCGCAAAGAATTATCAAGGTGATGGGGATTCTACTTACCGACTCTTCTATGATACGGTAAAGGGTGGCGATTACCGTTCCCGTGAAGCGAATGTACATCGCTTGGCAGAGGTATCGGTAAATATTATCGACCAATGTGTGGCTCAAGGCGTACCTTTTGCGCGTGATTATGGCGGATTGTTGGACAATCGCTCTTTTGGTGGTGTATTGGTTTCCCGAACATTTTATGCCAAGGGACAAACCGGACAACAATTGTTACTTGGTGCTTATTCCGCCATGAACCGTCAGATAGGACGTGGTAAGATAAAGCCATATAATCGCCATGAAATGTTGGATGTGGTGATTGTTGATGGTAAAGCCAGAGGTATTATAGCCCGTAACCTGGTTACTGGTGAAATTGAAAGACATTCTGCCCATGCCGTAGTTTTAGGAACCGGTGGGTATGGCAATGCCTTTTATTTGTCTACCTATGCCATGGGAAGTAATGTAACAGCAGCTTGGAAAGCACACAAAAGAGGAGCCTTTTTTGCAAATCCTTGTTTTACACAAATCCATCCAACCTGTATTCCAGTTTCCGGAGATCATCAATCAAAATTGACATTAATGTCAGAATCATTGCGTAATGATGGAAGAATATGGGTTCCTGCCAAATTGGAAGATGCAAAAGCCATTCAAGAGGGTAAATTAAAACCAACAAAAATTGCGGAAGAGGATAGGGATTATTTCTTGGAACGTCGATATCCGGCTTTTGGAAACCTGGTGCCTCGTGATGTCGCCTCAAGAGCCGCAAAAGAACGATGTGATGCCGGTTTTGGAGTAAACGCTACCGGTGAAGCCGTTTATTTGGATTTTGCAGCAGCCATTCAACGCTATGGGAAAGAGCAAGCCCATGTAAAGGGATTGGATGAAAATGATGCTGCTCTCGTAACGAAATTGGGGAAGGAGATGATTAAAAGCAAGTATGGAAATTTATTCCAGATGTATGAGAAAATCATAGATGAAAATCCGTATGAAACACCCATGATGATCTTCCCAGCAGTACATTACACAATGGGCGGAATTTGGGTCGATTATAATTTGATGACCACTGTCCCCGGTTTATACGCTATCGGCGAGGCCAATTTCTCCGATCATGGTGCCAACCGATTGGGTGCGTCAGCACTTATGCAAGGTTTGGCTGATGGTTATTTTGTTTTACCTTATACCATAGGTGATTATTTAGCAGATGATATTAGAACAGGGCCTATTTCGATAGATACCCCTGAATTTGATGAGGCAGAGAACAATGTTCGGGAACGATTGGATAAATTGATCAATAACAAGGGTAAATATTCTGTAGATCATTTCCACAAACGCCTAGGAAAAATCATGTGGAACAAATGTGGAATGTCCCGTAATGCCAAAGATCTCAAAGAGGCCATTAATGAAATCGCAGCCCTCAGAAAAGAGTTCTGGGAAGATGTTAAAATACCAGGGCGCGCTGATGAATATAATGAGGAATTGGCCAAAGCAGGGCGCGTAGCGGATTTCTTGGAATTGGGCGAATTATTTGCCAAAGATGCCTTAGAACGTGAAGAATCCTGCGGTGGACACTTTAGGGAAGAACACCAGACCGAAGAAGGCGAAGCCAAACGTAGGAAAGAATTCCAATATGTCGCTGCATGGGAATATAAAGGAGAACCAAGCGATGCCGTTCTTCATAAAGAAGATTTGAAATACGAAGACATAGAAGTTAAAGAAAGAAGCTATAAATAGGAAACCTATGAAATTAACCTTAAAAATATGGCGTCAAAACGATGCAAAAGCTAAAGGCAAGATGATGGAGTATCATCTAAATGATGTTTCTCCGGATATGTCTTTTCTTGAAATGCTGGATGTATTGAACCAAGATTTAATTGATAAGGATGAGGAGCCAATCGCCTTTGATCATGACTGCCGTGAGGGAATTTGCGGTATGTGTTCCATGTTCATCAATGGTCGTGCCCATGGCCCGGATAGGGAAATCACTGTTTGCCAACTGCACATGCGCAGTTTTAAGGATGGGGATACTATTACTATAGAGCCATGGAGAGCGAAAGCATTTCCTATAATCAAAGATTTGATCGTAGACCGATCGGCTTTCGACCGCATTCAACAAGCGGGTGGGTTTATTTCGGTTAATACTTCTGGGAACACCCAGGATGCCAATAACATATTAATTGCCAAGGATGCCGCAGATACAGCAATGGATGCAGCTACCTGTATTGGCTGTGGTGCCTGTGTAGCGTCTTGTAAAAATTCATCGGCCATGTTGTTCGTCGGGGCCAAGGTTTCACAATACGCCCTCTTACCACAAGGACAAGTTGAAGCCGTAGACCGCGTTAAAAACATGGTGGCGCAAATGGATTTGGAAGGTTTTGGGAACTGTACCAATACGGGGGCCTGCGAAGTTGAATGTCCTAAAGGAATTTCATTGGAGAACATTGCACGTATGAACCGTGAACTAGTAAAAGCGAACATGATTAAATTCTAATTTAAGAAGCGTAAAGGATATCATTAAAATCCCATCCGGTTTCGGATGGGATTTTTTATCTTTAGTTATGGCCAAAACCTATTCTAAAAATCGAATTAAGGTCCCTCGATTTAATGAGGCATCGGGCTTTTATACGACCCCAGAACGCTCCAAGATCATGGGGAAGATCCGCGGCAAGAATACGAAACCCGAATTGGCCTTCCGTAAGGCCCTTTGGGCATCGGGTTATCGCTACCGAATTGACTCCAGAAAATTAATCGGAAGACCCGATATTGTACTCAATAAGTACAAAACCGTAATATTCATTGATGGCGAATTTTGGCATGGTTATAAATGGAAAGACCGAAAGCCCAAAATAAAAACAAATCGGGATTTCTGGATAGCAAAGATCGAACGCAATCAGCAGCGTGATGCGGAAGTGAATGAAGAATTAACCCGACTAGGGTATAAAGTATTCCGTTTTTGGGAAAATGAAATAAAAAGGGAATTGGACACTTGCTTGCACAAGGTAATTTCCCATTTGAAGATGCAATCGAACAAATACTAGCCAGTTTTACTATTTTTATGCGGTAAGATAATCCTATGCCCAACTATCCTCACAAAATCACTTCTAAACTACCCGAAGTAAAAACAACGATATTCACAACCGTGGGAAGAATGGCGAACAAGTACAAGGCTGTAAACCTATCCCAAGGTTTCCCAAATTTTGAGCCTGATCAACGTTTGCTTGATTTGGTTACCAAAGCTATGAATCAAGGGCATAATCAATATGCACCTATGGCTGGTCTGCCCAGACTAAGGGAAATTATTGCAGATAAAATAAACCATTTGCACGATCGACAATATCATCCGGAAAATGAGATTACAATTACCATTGGTGCCTCGCAGGCCATATTCACTGCCGTTACTGCCTTTGTTGGCAAAGGCGATGAGGTCATCGTCTTTAAACCAGCCTATGACTGTTATGAACCCGCAATCGAGGTTAATGGTGGTATCCCGGTTTATGTTCGGCTAAACGATAAGGATTATACGATTGATTGGGAAGAATTTCGTGGGAAGATTACGTCAAAAACCAAAATGATAATCATAAACACACCTCATAACCCCAGTGGCACTATTCTATCCAAAGCAGATATGATCGAGCTTGAGAAAAGCCTTAGGCATACCAATATCATCGTAATCAGTGACGAGGTATACGAGCATATTATATTTGATGGACATGAACATGAAAGTGTATCGCGTTTTGATGATTTGGCCTCCAGAAGCTTTATTTGTGCCTCCTTTGGAAAAACATTCCATGTGACGGGTTGGAAAGTGGGTTACTGTGCGGCACCCGCAGAACTAATGCATGAATTTCGAAAAACACATCAATTCAACGTTTTTTGTGTTGACCATCCTGTGCAGCAGGCATTGGCGGAATATCTCCAAGTACCTGAACATTATTTGGGCTTGAACGACTTTTATCAAGAAAAGAGGGATTTCTTTCTAAACGCCTTGAAAGATTCACGTTTTACCTTTACCCCCTCACAGGGCACTTATTTTCAATTGTTGGGGTATTCCAATATAACGAATGAAAGGGATGTTGATTTTGCCAAAAGACTGATTGTTGAACACCAACTGGCCAGTATTCCCATTTCGGTTTTCAATGTAGCCGAAAAAGACAATAAGGTATTGCGTTTTTGCTTTGCCAAGACCCAAAAAACGCTAGAAAAAGCGCTAATAATTTTGAACAGACTTTAATTCAATGCTGCATTTAGTTTGGTCATGAATTCTCCAATTTTACTGGGTTCCAACCATCGGGTGACCACGACCAATTCCTGTTCCTTATCAATGACTATAAAATTGCCTCCAAAACCTGCTGCATAATAGATGTTTTCTGAAAGGTTCTCCCAATGCCTATTGCCTTTTTTGTTCAACCACCACATATAACCGTAATTCACATTGGGCTCGGAAGGTTCCACTGCTTTTTGAATCCATGCTTCACTAATAATTTGCTCGTTCTTCCATTTGCCATTGTTCATAAACAAAAGCCCAAAACGGGCCATATCCTCAGTATTAATAAAAAGTCCTGCACCTGAATGTCCGCCTCCTGTAACTGACTTCATCTGCAAACCATCTATTTCAGTCCATGCATTCCTATAGCCATACCAACGCCAAGTAGTAGATGCCCCAATCCTGTCCATGAGGTTTTCTTTCAACACCTTGGGTAAGGGATTGCGCCAAACATGCGTTAGTGCATAAGCCAATACATTGACACGAACATCGTTGTACTCCATAACCGCGCCCGGTTCTTTAGGCTTTTCGAATTTCCAATCATCAATGCCTCCCTCTTTGGGGGGCCTATCGGCCCAATCCTTACCACCCCATAGTTCACCCGACCAAGCAGAATTCTGTTGCAGTAGATGCTCCCAAGTGATTTTGCCATTATGCTCTCCACCAAAAGTGCCATCCCAAATATATTGCCCTACCTTATCATCCATATTTGCAATGAGGCCCTCATCTTTAGCCAAGCCGGCAACAGTGGAAAGAAAGCTCTTGGTTACACTAAATGTCATATCAACCCGCTTTGTGTCTCCCCATTTTGCAATCAGGTAACCCTTTTTAAGAACCATTCCTGCCGGCCCCCCTCTTTTCTTGGTGGGTCCTAAGATTTCATGAAAAGGTTCTCTTTCAAATCCTTTAAGAATGGCTATTCTTAAATCGCGGGAACCCGTGTATTCATTATTAAGTGCAAAGTCAACTACTTCTAAAAGTTTACCGGCCTTGATATTAAATTCCCTAGCCGGTCTTTCTGCCCACTGGACATTCCGTTCTGGAAAGTAATACTTCTCTTGGGCAATAATGAATTGAAAACATAACAGGAATACAAAAAGTAACTTAATGGAACGCATTTGACGCTGGATTTTAATGATCGTTGAAGTTAATCAAATCAAACCGCATTAACCAATCCATTTGTTTGTCTTTTCCTACGTAGTAGGGATGCATACCAAATTTGGAAAATCCGTTTTGCTCGTAGAATTTAATTGCCGCTTTGTTCTTTTCCCAAACACCCAGCCAGAGGAATGTCTTTGTTGTCTTGGCGGCCAGCCTTTTCGCATAATCCAAGATACGCTTACCGATGCCTTGCCCTTGAAATTCTTGAATTACATAAATACGTTCCAACTCTATCGAGTCATCCCTTTTCAAATCGGATTGCGCCTCGTTTATATTCAACTTAAAGTAGCCAACTAGGTTATTGTCATCAAAAACAAAGTAAAAAGAGGTGCAGGGATTCACCAACTCTTCAGTCAGTTTGGATTTACTAAAGGCTGCGTTCAAATACGCTTTAAAATCATCTGGATCGTTGTCCGCTCTAAAAGCATCACTAAAGGTCGTTTTTGAAATCTGAACTAGTAGTTCAAGATCATCTTCGAAGCATTCTTTATAATCAAGTTGCATTGTAATCTGTATTCCATAAAAATAAACAAAAAAAAGAGCCACGTTGTGGGCGTGGCTCAGTAACAATTTTATCCTAGAATAATTAAAGCATAAATAATTTTTTTGTCAATAATACAACTCCGCTCAAAAAGTCATTATGATACACTTGTATTTCTTTCTCAATTGGGGCATGGTTAATTTGGGCTTCCATAATAATTAGGTTTGTCGTTAGATTTGGGGTTTAACTAATACTACACTATAAATTTAGTTTAAAACGAAGCTGTTCTCTAAATTATTGTTGTGAAGGATGTTGAAAATGTTGTGAAAAAAATGAAAGGTTGATTTCATCGATGAATAACACTTGATTGCATCTTAAATCCACATTTCAGGAATGTACCCATTCGCCATTAAAGTACCATTGTTGAATTTTCTATACATTCAACAGTCACTCCCGACTTAGGTTCCCAAAGTTTGAAACCTTCATGGATCACTTTAAAAACGGCATTTATAGCAAAAACTTGTCAATTAGAAATCCAAATCCTCTAAGTCCTCATCAATATCCGCGGGTTTATTTGGATCCTCGATCGGTTTGGTGCAGTCTAAATTAATTGACATATCCGAGGGTTCGGGGAACTCACCATCAGAAACTCCCAACTCCTTATTTTCATAGTTCTTTTTCATATATAACCCCCATATTGGAAGGGCCATTGAAGCTCCTTGGCCGTATGTAATCGACTTAAAATGTATAGATCTGTTATCCCCACCTACCCAAACGCCGGTAACCAAATTGGGAACCATGCCCATGAACCAACCATCACTTTGGTTTTGGGTGGTTCCGGTTTTGCCAGCAATTGGGTTTTTGAACTCATATGGGTACCCCGTAATTATTTCATCGTACTCCTTCTTCCATTTATTAACTCCCGTAGTTCTCAATCGGGTTCCAGAACCTCCTTGGGTCACCCCTTCCATTAAATTGATCATGGCATAAGACACCTCTTTGCTCAATACATCTTTTGTCTCTGGAACATACTCATATAAAACCGTCCCGTTCTTATCCTCTATTCGGGTTACCATCACGGGCTTAACATATACCCCTTGGTTTACGAAGGTACCATAGGCGCCGACCATTTCGTAAACATTAAAATCTGGAGTTCCCAAAGCTATCGAAGGTACTTCGGGAATCTCTCCGGTTAGACCTAAGTTCTTGACAATAGAGACCACCGATTTTGGTCCTACCATATCGATTAATTGAGCGGTGACGGTATTCTTGGAATTGGCCAATGCCTTTTTCAAGGTATACATATTGCCCGAATATTTTCCGCTTGAATTTTTGGGACACCAAGCTTCAGGGTTACCATGCTTTTCTGCTTCAATACAATATTGAGTGTCTGGTAATTCGTAACATGGTGATAGCCTTAGTTGATCAATAGCAGCCGCATATATGAAGGGCTTAAAAGTAGACCCCGCCTGTCTGGAACCTTGATACACATTATCATATTGAAAGTGCCTATAATCAACGCCGCCAACCCAAGCCTTAACATGACCGGTCTGAGGCTCCATTGACATCATCGCCGTTCTAAGGAATGTTTTATAATACCTAATTGAATCCATTGGAGTCATAATAGTATCTTTCTGGCGGGTCTCACTCTTCCAATCAAAAACCGTCATTTCTGTTTTTATATTAAAGGAATTACGAATATCCTTTTCTGCTTTGCCTTGCTTTTTCATTTCCCGCCAACGGTCCGAATTTTTCATGGCGCGTTCCATAATAATATCAATCTCCTCCTTTTCCAAATCCAAAAACGGAGCTGTTTTGTTGCGCTCCGGCGTGTTTTGATGAAAAAATTCAGCTTGTAGCTTTTTCATATGTTCCTGTACTGCTTCTTCGGCATTGGCCTGCATACGGGAATCTATCGTAGTGTAAATTTTCAATCCATCCAGGTAAAGGCTCCATCGATCCCGCTCCCCTTCCATGGCCGGTCTTGGGTTTTTCGCTATCCAATCGTTCATAAAACCTTGTAGGTACATTCTAAAATAAGTGGCGAGTCCTTCCCGGTGATTTTCCGGATTGAAATTGACATCCATTTTCAAAGCCTGTAGTGAATCTTTTTCGGTCTCGGTAAGGTAACCGTATTTCGCCATTTGGGCCAAAACCGTATTTCTCCTGTTAAAAACCAACTCTTCCCTTCTCAAAGGGTTGTAATACGATGAATTCTTTAACATCCCTACCAACATTGCAGATTCCTCGATTTTAAGATTCGTCGGTTCTTTACCAAAATAGATCTTGGAAGCAGACCGAATGCCATCGGCCGCGTATCCAAAATCATAGATATTAAGGTACATTGCTATGATTTCTTCTTTGGTGTACTGTCTTTCCAATCTTGTTGCCAGCACCCATTCTTTGACTTTTTGAAGAACTGCCTGGGTTTTTTTCTCTTTTTCACGTGCACCAATGAACAGCTGTCTAGCCAGCTGTTGGGAAATGGTACTTGCACCTCCCTTTTTTCCTAAATAGACAAATGCCCTTAGTGTTCCTCTAGCATCTATTCCGGAATGTTCAAAAAACCGTGCATCCTCGGTAGCTACCAAGGCATTGACCAAATTTCTGGGTAAATCCTCAAATTTGACAGGTGTGCGGTTGTCATCTTTATAGTACTTTCCTAAAGTCTTGCCATCTGAAGAGAATATTTCAGTTGCTAAATTGGTTTGTGGGTTTTCCAAATGTTCAAAAGGCGGCATTTCGCCAAATGCACCCCATGAAGCCAATAGAAAAAGCATGGCCGCAGCAAGTATACCTGTGGCAAATAGCAGCCAAAACCATTTAATAAATTTAAAAAAGCCAGAATTCGAAGTCTTTTTTTTGGCCTTTACTCTACGTTTACTCATTACTTTTTACAATTTCATACCCAACATCCGTGATGCCTTCCAAATTAATTACCCCATCAACATTGCCGTTCTTTCGCATCGCATGGGATAATCGTAAAGTATATACGCCAGAAGAGGGAAAAACGATGTTTTCTTTATACCATAATTTATTCTCCTTCATACTGCCATACCCTTTTCCCAGCCATGTCCCGTCTGGGCGAGCCATCATGAATTCCAATGTGTCGGTTACCGTTTCACCGTTCGGATAATCCAATTGGGCTATCAAAAACAGGTTACTGAAAGGAAAAGTATTATCATTTCGGACATTGATAAACATATGGTGTTTCTGAAGGGTGTCCATTTCTGAAAAACTGAATTCAACAATGTTATCCTTATTCCATGAACCATTGGTCGTAGCCCTAAAATCTGTTTTTACAATAGAATCATTGCAAGAAGACAATAGGACAATAACTAGACATGAAAGAAGCAGCCTAAACATTTTTTTGACGTCTTTTTCTATTGTTACTCCTTCTTTTCTTGTTCTTGTTTCTGCTACTCCGACGCTTTGGTCTATCAAAACGGGTAAGGCTATCCTGGCCGACTACATTTTCGAAAACTACCTTATCCTCAACAATATTATCTGCAGCATATTCTTCTAAACTAGCTACCTTTTCCTTCTTTTTATTTTTGGCAATAATCGTTAATACCTGTTCTTTTGAAAGCACGTGCCAATTGGAAGGTTCATCTTTATAAGAAAACCACAAAGTAGATTTGAAAATATCGGATTTTTGGCAAAATGCCATCCCTTTTTGGGTAAATAATTTGGTGTCCTGAGGTGGAAAGTCCTTCAAAGCCTCCAAGTACAAATCGAGCTCATAATTTAGACAGCATTTTAACTTTCCACATTGCCCGGCCAGTTTTTGGGGATTTAATGATAATTGTTGGTAACGGGCTGCGGATGTGCTTACCGATCTAAAATCAGTCAACCATGTAGAACAACATAATTCCCTTCCGCAAGAACCAATGCCACCCAAGCGCTGTGCTTCCTGTCTATACCCAATCTGGCGCATCTCTATACGAATACCGAAAGCCTTGGCCATATCTTTGATCAATTGCCGAAAATCTACGCGTTCTTCAGCGGTATAATAGAAAGTCGCCTTGGAACCATCCCCTTGAAATTCAACATCGGAGATTTTCATCTGTAAATTAAGGATTATGGCTATTTCTCGAGAACGCTTTTTTATTTCTTCTTCCCTATCCCTGGATTTTTGCCATGTATCTATGTCTTTTTGGGTAGCTTTTCGATACAATTTCGGGATTTCGTCAGAATTGTAATCTACCTTTTTCTTTTTCATTTGCACTTTAACAAGTTCCCCTGTTAATGTGACCATTCCAATATCGTGGCCCGATTGGGTCTGTGTGGCAACAATATCGCCAATAGAGAGTGAAAGGTTCTCTGGATTTCTGAAGAATTCTTTTCTGCTATTTTTAAATCGGACTTCTACAATGTCGAACGGTTTTGCACCGCTTGGAAGAGACATGTTGGATAGCCAATCAAATACCGTTAACTTATTACAACCATCTGTGCCACAAGTACCATTGTTCTTGCACCCTTTAGGTTGTCCGTCCTTACCGGTTGAACAACTGTTACAACCCATATTTTGTATCTTGATTTGGAAAAAATCGAAGATTCTTCCCAAAAAAGGTTCATATATATCTTAATTGTAAAGATAGTATAATTTGTTGCAGATATAAAGTGGATTGGGGCAATTGAAAAAATATCATTGCTGACAATTCTCTAATTTTTGAACTTCAAGACCTCAGAACGGCCTTTTTTAAAGATTTTATTACTAACCATTTTGCCCTTTCGCAACCTTTTTTGCTCTTCATAAGGCAGCGCATGGATCTTTTTACAATCGTCTGAACAACAATCATCCATTTTTTCGGCACAATCCTCGCATTGGATGAACAACAAATGACAAGCTTCGTTCGCACAGTTAACATGGGTGTCGCAAGGTTCACCACACTGATGGCACTGTGCAATCACGTCTGTGGATATGCGCTCACTCCTGCGATGGTCAAAAACAAAGTTCTTTCCAATGAATTTGTTCTCAAGATTCTGATCATTGGTTTGTCTGGCATACTCGATGATACCCCCTTCTAACTGATAGACCTTCTTAAAGCCTTTGTGCTTGTAATAGGCACTGGCCTTTTCACATCGTATACCACCGGTGCAATACATGACCAATTTTTTTTCTTCTTTAAATCCTTCAAGCTCTTTCCCAATAATATCGAGTGAGTCGCGAAAGGTATCAACATCTGGCGTAATGGCATTTTTAAAATGTCCTATTTCACTTTCATAATGGTTTCTCATATCCACTAAAACCGTGTTGGAATCTTCAATGAGTTCATTGAACTCCTTCGCATTCACATGTATGCCCTTATTGGTTACATCAAAGGTTGCATCATTAAGACCATCAGCCAATATTTTCTTTCTTACTTTTACCTTTAACTTCAAGAATGATTTATTGTCTTGTTCTATGGCAATGTTCAATCGCACTCCTTTTAAAAATGAAATACTGTCTAAATGGGCTTTAAACGCATCAAAATTTACAGCCGGTACCGATAGTTGGGCGTTAATCCCTTCATTTGCAACATATATGCGTCCTAAGACGTCCAATTCGTTCCAGTTAATGAATAAATGGTTCCTAAAAATTTGAGGATTACCTATATGTGCATATTTATAAAAGGAAATGGTCAGCCGATCTTGTCCAGCCTCCTCTATAAGCGTTTCCCTTTCTTTTGCACTTAATGTATTGTACAGTTGCATGCTATACCAATCGTTAAGTTAAAGAATATATTAGAGCTGCAAAGATAGGATATTCCTAGATTATTTTTGTGGTGATGATTTTGACAGGGCAAGCCAGTTGGGCCTGCTTACAGGGCTCATAACAACCATGGTCATGTGTTTTAATAGTAAAGAATCCCTTTTTATCAGCTGATTGCAACAATACACTTTTGCCATCTTTTTTCGACATTTGGAATTGTCCTGGGGCCAATTCCACACAATAATTGCAACCGATACATTTTTTTCGTTGAAGGGTAACTACGACCATTACTCTTTGACAAGTTTATAAAGTTTGTCCGATGGCCTTATTTTAAAACCGGTAGGAAAGGTGCAGTTCTTTCCCTTTTTTGCCTTTGACGCATAGAGGTCATCAACCATCATCTGTTCCAATTCAATTTCCCTTACCCCGGTCGTTGGGCCAGTGATGAGCAGGGAATCCCCCACCTGTATATCAAAAGCCTCAATCTTGAACTCTGCAATACCGGGTCGAGGATAATAGTGAACGCCTTTGCCTATGTATAATTTCTTTTGACTCGCCTGTGTGCCCGGACCATCACTCCATTCCCCAAGTTTTTGTCCGAGGTAATATCCCCCCCAAAAACCTCTATTATAAACTTTTTGGAGTTCTTTCATCCAAATGGCAACCTTATCCTTGGAAAATGTTCCTTCTGTATGTGCATCAATCGCCTCTCTATACGTTTTTATAACCGTTGCAACATATTCTGACGATCGACCTCTACCCTCAATCTTTAAGACTTTTACCCCGGAATCGATAATTTGATCTAAAAAGTCCAAAGTGCACAAATCTTTGGGCGACATCATGTATTCATTGTCAATCTCAATCTCAAAACCACTTTCTTGATCAATGACAGTATATTTTTTACGACAATTTTGCTTACAGGCACCTCTATTGGCTGATGAATTATGGGAGTGTAGACTTAAATAGCATTTACCCGATACTGCCATGCAAAGGGCCCCATGACCAAAAACCTCAACTTCTACCAAATTGCCTGAGGGTCCCTTTATATTCCCTTTTTTAATTTGGTTGCATATATTCCTTATTTGACGCAAACTCAATTCACGACTCAGAACAACGGTATCGGCAAAAAGGGAATAAAACTTCACAGTTTCAATGTTGGTAATGTTTATTTGAGTGGAAATATGCACCTCCATGTTAATTTGCCTTGCATAGGCAATGACAGCCTGGTCCATTGCTATTACAGCTGTAATATTCGCATTTTTGGCCTCATCCAACATGATTTTGATTATCGATAAATCATGATCGTAAATTATCGTATTTAAAGTAAGATACGTTCTTATACCGCCTTTTTTGCATCGCTTCGCAATCTCTGGCAAGTCTTCCAATGTAAAGTTAATACTCGCCCTGGCCCGCATATTCAATTGCTCAACACCAAAATATACCGAGTCAGCTCCATTGGCGATAGCTGCTTGGAGTGATTCGAAATTCCCAGCTGGAGCCATCAGTTCTATTTGTCCGTTTCTTGTCATGAATTCAAGCATAACCTTCAGGATTGCAAAGATACATTTTATGGAAAAATTAAAGGCATAAGCGACCTATGGTATTTCTTGAAGGATTAGAATGGGTCACAAAACAAAAAAAGAGTCCTGAAATTATCAAGACTCTTAATTGGCCACCCTATTTTTCTTTTTCATAGCATTCTTATGAAAGGTAAAAAGGAAATGGCCACCGAGGCCCATTGTCCTAAGACAAATGGTTTATATATAGAGTTAGTGAGTACCCTTTTAAGTTTAGATGTGATATTTACTAAAAGGTTGCGTCTAGAAAAAATACTGACACGTGAAACTGTGTATAAAATAATTTGAGGTGATGGTTTTATGCAAAAAGAAATGCTAAATTAGCATTCCTAATTTTATACGAAATGAGTTCTGAAAAAGACGCAAAATTAAAAGCATTAAAACTTACCTTAGATAAATTGGACAAGACTTACGGCAAAGGAGCCGTAATGAAGATGGGAGATAGTATTGTTGAAGATGTTGAAGTAATACCCTCGGGTTCTTTGGGTCTTGATATTGCCTTAGGTGTGGGGGGGTATCCCCGTGGAAGGGTAATAGAAATATATGGGCCTGAATCTTCAGGTAAAACCACCTTAACACTCCATGCTATTGCCGAGGCACAAAAAAATGGGGGTATAGCAGCTTTTATTGACGCTGAGCATGCCTTTGATCGTTTTTATGCTGAAAAATTAGGTATTGATATCGATAACTTGATTATTTCGCAGCCCGACAATGGTGAACAAGCCCTGGAAATTACTGATAATTTAATCCGATCAGGTGCTATCGATATCGTTGTAATCGATTCTGTAGCCGCCTTGACCCCTAAAAGTGAAATTGAAGGTGAAATGGGGGATTCTAAAATGGGGCTACATGCACGATTAATGTCCCAGGCTTTGCGAAAATTAACCGGATCTATCAGCAAAACCAATTGTACGGTCATTTTCATTAACCAATTGAGGGAAAAAATCGGGGTCATGTTCGGTAATCCTGAAACCACTACCGGGGGTAATGCATTGAAGTTCTATGCTTCGGTACGATTGGATATCAGGAGGTCAACACAAATCAAAGATACAGATGGGGGGGTTCAAGGTAATAAAACCAGGGTAAAAGTGGTTAAAAATAAGGTGGCCCCACCCTTTAAACTGGCCGAATTCGATATCATGTATGGTGAAGGTATATCCAAAGTGGGTGAAATCATCGACTTAGGGGTAGAATATGAAATCATAAAGAAAAGTGGTTCTTGGTTCAGTTACGGTGATACCAAACTAGGGCAAGGTCGAGATGCCGTTAAAGCCCTTTTGAATGACAATCCTGAGTTGTATGAAGAATTGGATGCCAAAATTCGGGAAGCTATCAAAGCGGTTCATTAAAAATACTTTGCATATCAATTATTAATTAGGCGCCATACGGGCGCCTAATTTGCTTACAAGGTGAATTTTGATCCTTTTGGTAAAGCTGATCTTAGAACTAAACTACTTTTCTTGTACCTTAACGTCAATGAACGCAACCATAATCAAATAGTTTCATCTTAGAAATAAAATTATTAGCTTATGAATAGGACGTTTTTAGTGCTTATTGCCATTTTGGTATCCCTATCTTTTACTTCTTGTGATTTGGGAGATGATGGCCCAAACTTTCATTTTGTACCCTTGGTAATAGAAAGTGTTGAGATGCCTGAATCGTTTGACCTCAATGAAACTTACGAAATCAATGTTACGTATACCATTCCTGACGGATGTACCTTTTATGAAGGATTCGATGTAGTCAAGGAAGCAACAAGTATACGTAAGGTAGTTGCTGTGGGTGCAAAGCGAACTGATCAGGAGGCTTGTACAGAAGTTGTGAGGCAAGAAATGGCCTCTTTCGATTTTGTAGTGCTTTACGATCAGGAATATTTGTTTAGATTTTATCAAGGAGAAGATGCTAACGGAGAACAACAGTTTTTAGAAGTTGAAGTTCCGGTGAATTAAATTGTTTTTATAACCTAACCAACATTTTGAGTCTGGAAGAACTCATAGAAAAATGTAAAAAAGGCAATAGAAAGGCACAAGAACAAGTGTATCGGAAATATTCCAATATACTGTTCGGTATCTGTCTCAAATATTCGCGCAATAAAGCGGAGGCAGAAGATAGCCTTCATGATAGTTTTATGACCATTTTTGAAAAAATAGGTCAATATAAGTCCAAAGGCTCCTTCGAAGGATGGATTAAAAGAATAACCATTAATACAGTTTTACAGAAATACAGAAAAGAAGAATACCTGAAAGTGGTTTCGGATAATGTGACAGAAGAAGTAGATGTAGAATCGGAATATGAGGACATCGGCTTACAAACGCTTTTAAAATATATACAGGAATTACCGAACAAATATCGATTGACTTTCAATCTCTATGTGTTGGATGGGTATTCACACAAGGAGATAAGTTCAATGTTAGGCACATCCCCTGGCACCTCAAAATCAAATCTCGCTCGTGCTAGAATGATCTTGAAGGAAAAAATAGAAAACAAAACATCCAGAGCAATTATTGGCATTTTAATAGTTGCCCTGGGAGGAACAATATAAGGTATATGTGTTGTTCGCATTAGAATCAAAAACATGAACATTGCTTTACAATTAGCAAAATGAGCAAAAAGAACCTAGACAAAATATTCCAAGAGAAATTCAAGGATTATTCGGACTTCCCTACAGAAAAAGTCTGGAAATCCATTGAAAGCTCTTTGAATAAAAAGAAAAAAACCCGAACAGTCATCCCCTTCTGGTGGAAACTGGGCGGTATTGCCGCGGTATTGGCAATTGGCATGTTTCTTATCAATCCCTTCAAGGATCAAGATAATGAAACCAACCCTATAAGTACTGAGGTTGAGAACGTGAAGGAAAAACAGCAAGAGGAAGTAAATCCTATTGATGATCTACCCATCGCAAATACACCTCAAGTTACTGAGGGTTCGAAATCCGATAATACCCAAAAGATTAAAACAAATGCGATTGATCCCAGTTTAGATCGAACTAGGGAATCTGATTCCCAAACTACCTCTATGGAGAATGGAAAGACTGTGAAGAATGGTAATCCAAAAAGTGTATTCAATGAACCAAAACCAACGAATTCACGTATTGCAATTGTGAACAAAAAGAATGGTAAGGCCAGATTAGTGGATAAATTCAAGGATGTTACCACCCAGGATAAAGAAAGCGTTATAGCAATTAATGAAGCTGCAAAATCAACTAAAAAACCGGCCTTAAACGAGGATTTCACGCAATCGGGGAATGAAAAAAATGGAAAAGAAAATAGTGATGAAAATACTGAAGAAACAGTTGCCCAAGTGAATACTGAAGATCCCGACAAGAAGACCGCGGAAGGTAAAAAGTCAATCTTTGATGAAATTGCAGAACAGGAAGAAGAATCGGAGGTCGCAGAGACCGCGAAAGGCAAATGGTCCGCAGGACCAAGTATTGCACCCGTTTATTTCAGCGCTATTGGAGAAGGTTCTCCGGTCTCTTCAATTTTCGTACCTAATTCAAAATCGGGTGATGTTAATCTAAGTTATGGTCTGGCTGTTTCTTATGAAATAAACAAAAAGCTGTCTATAAAAACAGGTGTTCATAAGGTAGATTATGGTTATAATACCAATGATGTACAGTTTTCCTCAACATTAACGGGTTTTGGAAATGGTCAAATTGATAATATTGATTATAGCCGTGCCTCAAGGAATATTGTGGTTGAAAGTAAGGCAACCGTCGGTAATTCCCTAACGGAAAATTCGACCTTGGAAGTTTCCGCACAAGACCCCTCACTATTAGGGGTTATGGCCCAGCAATTTGGGTACTTGGAAGTGCCTTTGGAGTTGAATTATACGCTGCTTGATCGTAAATTCGGAATCAACTTAATTGGAGGTATGAGTTCCCTATTTTTAATTGATAATTCGGTAACCCTTACCTCCGGTGAATTAATAACCGAAATGGGTGAGGCAAATAATGTGAATGATGTGAATTTTAGCACTAATATTGGTTTTGGGGTCAATTACAAATTCTCCCCAAAAATACAATTGAATATAGAGCCTGTTTTTAAATATCAATTAAACACTTTTTCTGATACTTCCGGTAATTTTCAACCTTTCAGTGTTGGTGTTTATAGTGGGCTTAACTTTAGGTTTTAAAGATGTTGGTTAGGTAGGTTGTTGTTAACAACAATGACTTTCAAAGCCCTGACGGTCTCGTTGGGGCTTTATTTTATTTCAGTTTGACTCTTCAGTTCATTTAATATAACATTTCGTACCTCTTCGCGTAACGTGGTTTTGTCCTCATCCTCTAGAATGGCAGTTTCAAAAAAGGAATGTACTTTGACCCGCAGTAGTCCTGGTCCCCCACTATAAAAGGTAAAAGAAAATCTTTTCTTATTGTCGTAGAATGTCATAGGTACCACGGGTATATTATGGGCAATGGCCATCTTAAAGGCACCGTCTTTGAAATCGTCCAATAGCTTGTCTTCTTCAGGCACTCCTCCTTCAGGAAAAATACAAATACTCAAACCTTGGTCGAGTCGCCGTTGTGCCCTTCGATAGACACCGGTTCTACTACGATGGTCTTCCCTATCGACCAGTATACACACCCGCTTATAAAAAAAGCCAAAAAGCGGTATTTTCACCAATTCCTTTTTTCCAACGAAAACGAAAGGGTTTTTACTAATGCGCAACATCAACATAATATCCAACATACTTGTATGATTGGCGACCAACATATAGCTTTTGCCCCGTTCCATTCTCTGTTCCCATTCAATCTTTTGCGGGCAACCCATACCTAGTAAAATGGGTCTTGCCCAAAGATTTCTAGCCAACCAAAAAAACTGTGGATACCATTTTTCCGATAAAGTGGAGATAGCTAATAATGGCAAGAAAACAATTATTGGTAGGGCTACCAATACATAAAACCAAATGCGATATAAAATATATCCTATGTTCTGTACAAACCTTGACATTGATCAAAAGTAACAATTTGATGTCGTTATTTAACATTTGTTTTACCTTTGTGCTTCTTTGAAACCAATTCAATGGCAAGAATACTAACAGGCATACAAAGCACGGGCATTCCCCATTTGGGAAATATCCTCGGAGCCATTGCACCAGCAATAAAAATGGCGCAAGATCCAAAAAACGAATCATTTTTATTCATTGCGGATATGCATTCATTGACCCAGATAAAAAATGGGGATGAATTAAGAAACAACACCTACGCAACAGCCGCCACCTGGCTTGCTTTTGGATTGGATATTGAAGAGACCGTTTTTTACAGACAAAGCGATGTTCCCCAGGTGACCGAGCTGGCTTGGTACCTCAGCTGCTTTTTTCCATATCAACGACTTACTTTGGCCCATTCATTTAAAGATAAGGCGGATCGGCTGGAAGATGTAAATGCAGGATTATTCAACTACCCTATGCTCATGGCTGCCGATATTTTATTATACGATGCGCACATTGTTCCTGTTGGCAAGGACCAACTACAGCATATTGAGATGACAAGGGACGTAGCCTCAAGATTTCATGCCCAATTGGGTGAAACCTTTATCCTGCCTAAAGGAAAAGTACATGAAGGCACCATGTACGTTCCTGGCACTGATGGCCAAAAGATGAGTAAAAGCAAGGGCAATCTTATCAATATCTTTCAACCTGACAAAAAGCTACGCAAACAGATCATGGGCATCAAGACAGATAGCACGCCCATGGAAGACCCAAAAAATCCAGATTCGGACAATGTTTTTGCACTATACAAGATCTTGGCAAACCCAGAGCAAATTGCTCAAATGAGGGCCAATTATCTCGGTGGAAATTATGGATATGGTCATGCCAAACAAGCTTTATTCGAAGTCATATTGGAAAAATACAATCCTGCCCGTGAAAGGTTCGATTATTATATGAGCCATCTTCATGAAATTGATAATGCCCTTGAAATAGGTGCCGAAAAGGCCAAAAAAGTGGCTAATGAAGTACTCGAAAGGGTTAGAAACAAGGTTGGGTATTAATTTTGAACATACAAACCCTACAGTTGGTTGTGGTTCGAGCATAATTTATCACCCAAAAAAATCGCTGATTTTCGTCCGTTCTTTATCGTTGAAATACCGTCTTACAGTAAATATTAAGGAAATAGGGAAGATGAACCAACTACCTGGTCTTTGATTTACGGCTTCGCACTTTCGCGGTGAAGACAAAAATTGGGATTCGTTTATATGGCTTCGAACAATTTTCCAGGTAGGGGTCTAATAACCCCTTTCATTTCCATATTCAATAAAGTCGATGAGACTTTGAAGATTGGCAACTTGCAATCAAGCGCAATACTATCCAATAATTGTTTGCCCTCTTTTTGCAAATAGGAATAAATAGACTTCTCGATTTCATCCAATTCTACAAATAATTCCTTTTGAACAGGTTTGGTTTCCTTTTGTTCCAATTCCCAATTCAAATGATAAATTAAATCGGCAGCTGAGGTGATCATTTGTGCTTTTTGCCTTTTTATAAGATCATTACAGCCCAAACTATACTTGTCATTGGCCCTTCCAGGAACGGCAAACACCTCTCGATCATAACTATTTGCAATATCGGCTGTAACCAAACTACCTCCTTTTTCAGCCGATTCTACCACAATGGTGGCCTCACACATGCCTGCAATAATTCGGTTCCTCCTCAGGAAATTCTCCCTGTCGGGATTGCTTGTACTCCAAAACTCGGTAATAAAACCGCCGTTTTTTTCTATATCAGGAAGAAATCTCGAATGAACCTTCGGATAGGTCTGATTCAATCCGTGGGCCAAAATTCCAATGGTCTGTAATCCATGTGTCACAGCTGCTTTTTGGGCGCAAATATCAATTCCATAAGCAAATCCACTGACTATTATAGGGTCAAGTGGGGCTATTTCGTCGATTAGTCTCTCACAAAAGGCTGTTCCGTAACTTGTGCTGTTTCGAGTACCGACAATGCTTATAATTTTACGACCTTCCAAGTTTATATTCCCTCTATGGAATAATAGCAAAGGACTGTCTATACAATGTTTCAAATAGCTTGGATAATGACTATCGGTAAAGTATGAATAGGCAATATCATGGGCCTGGATGTATTGCAGTTCTTCCTCAGCAGCCTCTAAATATTCACTATCGTACAATCCCTTGATGGTATAGGAACCAATCCCATCTATCTTGAGCAGATTTTGCAGCTTATCGCCAAAAACTGCCGTTGCACTACCACAATTGGCAATAAGCTTTTTCGCCGTAATATCGCCTATGTTCGGAATATTTTGCAATCTTAGTATTGCAATCAATTCATCTGTAGTCATTTATATCCACTTCTTAGTTATCCACAAATTACCTAAAATATAATGTTAATAAAAAGTCATTTACTATCCAATGATGCTCTGATTTTTTTATAATATTTGTTGAAATGGTCTTAGAACACTATATCTCCGATTTAATGTATCGTTACAGCTGTGTGGTCGTCCCTGGTTTTGGTGCTTTCTTGTCACATCCTAAATCGGCTGTGCTCAATGAACAGACCCATTCATTTTATCCACCTTCAAAATCATTGTCATTTAACAAGCAATTGACGTCAAATGATGGTCTTTTGGTCTCGCATATGGCCGAATTGGAAAACTGTTCCTATGAGGAAATGCTTCAAAAAGTCCTAAAAAAAGTGGAAAAGTGGAAACAGGTGTTAGAAAAGGGCGAGCGATTGACATTAAAGCACATTGGGGAACTAAAGTCAAATAAGGAGGGGAAAATCTTATTTCAGCCTACCTATCAAGTCAACCATTTAACTTCCTCTTTTGGATTGACTTCCTTTGTTTCTCCTGCTATTACTAGGGAAATATTGAAAAAAGAGGTTGCGGCTATAGAAGAAAAAGTGCCATTTATTATTACTCAAGAAAGAAGAAAGGAATCTTCAATGCGGCCCTATTTAAAATATGCCGCTATTATACTTTTGGCATTTTCAACTGGGTTGACCGGGTACAGGTTGTATAATGAAAATCTTAGCCAAAGACAAATGGTAGTCGAAAGGGCCCAGGAAGAAGTATCAAAAAGCATTCAGGAAGCCACTTTCTTCGACACGGCGCCGTTAGAGCTCCCGACGTTGAAACTAAACGTAATTACCAAGAAACCCGATATTGCAATGCACCACATTGTCGCTGGTGCTTTTAGATTCAAGACAAATGCAGACAAAAAAATACGTATCCTAAAAAGACGAGGTTATGAGGCAGCCTATTTAGGCACCAATAAACATGGACTGCATATGGTAACCTACAGCAGTCATAGTGATGTTGATGAAGCGCTACAAACCCTACGAATGGTAAAAAGAACACAGTCCCAGGATGCTTGGTTACTATCAATTAGATAGTTTCATTTCCTTTCATATGCTTTTTAATAAAGTATCTTTGCGGAAAATTTTATTATGAAGCCAAAGAACCCAAACGATTCGCGTACGATAATGACTGATTTGGTGCTCCCAAGTGAAACCAATCCTTTGAATAACCTTTTTGGAGGTGACCTCTTGGCCCGGATGGATCGGGCAGCGAGTATCGCAGCACGTCGGCATAGTAGACGCATCACCGTAACGGCTTCTGTAAACCATGTAGCCTTTAATCATGCTGTTCCTTTGGGTAGTGTTCTTACGGTTGAGGCGGCTGTTTCTAGAGCTTTTAATACTTCGATGGAGGTATATCTTGATGTTTGGATGGAAGATCGCTATAATGGAAAACGTTCCAAGGCCAATGAGGCGATCTATACCTTCGTCGCTGTAGATGAGTCTGGGAAACCCACCGAAGTTCCATCCCTTGAACCTGTTACCGATTTGGAAAAAGAACGATTTGCAGGGGCATTGCGAAGAAAACAATTGAGTTTGGTTCTTGCCGGTAAAATGAAACCTAATGAAGCTACTGAACTTAGAGCTTTGTTTATGGGGGATTAGTTCCCTTATCCATTTAAAAATCAAAAGTATCGGGGTCTGGTCCAAACCTTTGTCCGCGCTCCAGACTATCCAAGGAGGCAATATCTTCAATCGAGAGCTCAAAATCAAAGATATCGGCATTGGCGATTATGCGTTCTTTCTTAGCTGATTTAGGGATTGTAACAACGCCCTTTTGAAGGTCCCAACGCAAGACAACCTGAGCAACCGATTTGTCATATTTTTCAGCAATTTCCTTAATAGCTGCCAAATCAAATATTCGTCCCTGCATCAATGGTGACCATGCCTCGTACTGTATTTTGTGAACGTTACAATAATCCAGTAAATCTTGTTGAACCAAATATGGATGAAACTCCATTTGATTGACCATTGGCACAATTTCAACAGTTGGTAACAGGTCTTCTAAATGATGTCTTAGAAAATTACTTACTCCTATTGCCCTAATCTTCTTTTCGCGATACAACTGCTCCAAAGCACGCCATGTTTCCTTGTATTTTCCCTTTACTGGCCAATGGATAAGATAAAGGTCCAAGTAGTCCAAATCAAGCCGTTTAAGACTATCGTTAAAAGCTTTTAGTGTAGTTTCATAGCCTTGGTCCGAATTCCATACCTTACTGACCACAAAAATTTCCTTTCTATCTATTCCACTCTGCTTGATCCCCTTCCCAACACCTTCCTCATTATTATAGATAGAAG
The DNA here is from genome assembly GCA_018679695.1 of Maribacter sp. Lineage (GTDB taxonomy): Bacteria > Bacteroidota > Bacteroidia > Flavobacteriales > Flavobacteriaceae > Maribacter_A. Next base: position 22,178 of record JAHHKH010000300.1, on the reverse strand, counting down.
CCGTATCAATATGGCGGTATCCTGATTCGATTGCCCATTTTACCGCATTGATAACTTCTTGTCCATCTTCGGATAAATAGACCCCTAATCCAAAATACGGCATTTGAACCCCATTATGTAATTCAAAAGTTCCTTGTAAATCAGTGATAATTTTATTTGATGTTGCCATTTTAAAAAAATTAAAGTTGATATACCCATTCTTCGGGATTTAAACGGGAAGTATCCTGGTAAAGGTAGAATTTCAGGCGTGTTTGGCCATTAGACCGATTGGTGTATATCTTACCAAGCTCTTCTTTAATCATAACTTTGTCCCCTTTTTTCACGTAAAGGTCCGATAGATTGTAATACGTACTTATGTAATTACCATGCTTTATTTGTACCCCTTTGTTTCCACCTGGAACAGAGAGAATTGCTATAACCTCTCCTTCAAAAATGGCCCTGGCCTTTGCACCTTGATCTGTAGTTATTATAACACCATTGCTTTGATGCTTGATTCCTGGATAGACCGCATCTTTATATACACCAAAACCTTGACTTTTAATTCCCTTCTCAACAGGCCAAATAAGTTTTCCCTTATTGGCAGAAAAATTATTGGCCACCAAGGTGGCTTCAGGGGTAAGAATGAACTTGTTCGCGGATGCCTTCGCAACTCTTCCTGTTCCAGCCTTTTTGTTCGAGGCAGCAATTGCGCTACGTATCAACTTTTCAATTTGCTCATCTATTTTACGTGCTTCCCTTTTTTTCTTTTGAATGGCGGCGGCATACCTGCTCTCGTTCTGACGAATACTACCTAACAATTCCTTTTGCGATTTCATCTCCTTCATCAATTGCGCCTTAGCCCTATTGTTCATAGCTATCAATTGATCCTTCTCCTTGCGTTGGTCTGTAAGATCAATATTCAATTGGGTAAGATCCTCCGTTTTTTCCATTATCTGTTCTCCCTGCTCCTTGCGATACTCAGTATATTGTTTCATATACTGCATGCGTTTAAAGGCCTGGTAAAAGTTCTCGGAGGATAAAAGAAACATTAATCTACTTTGTTTCGATTTATTTTGATACGATTTCTGTATCATAGTGGCATATTCCTCTTTAAGGGATTTCAAATCATTGCGTAACTTGGAAATATTGCGAATATTCGCATTGATTTGCCGGTTCAATAAATTGGATTGTTGGTTGGTAACGCGTATCAATTGTTGACGGACGTTTATTTTATTGTCCAAGGCTTCCATCTGGTCCAAAACATTTCCCTTTTCCTTCTTTTCAGCAAACAACAAACGGTTTATTTCACTTATTTCCTTTTGAAGTTGTTCCCGTTTGGCTTCCAGTGCCTTCTGCTCATTGGTTTGGGCATAAATGGAGTCTATCGACATAAATGTCGAAAGTGCGAGAAAACTAATTAGAATATAGCGTCTACAAAGCATTGGTGTTCAATACGATCTTTTTAAATCCTTTTGGGATTTTATATGGGAAATTCAATGTCCTATTAAACTCTATACTACGATAATCTATGTCAATGATATTCTTATCATTCTCTTCAATCGCCGTAATCACAATTTCATTGGGAAGTATCCTTTCATTGATTTTTTGATAGTTCTTATATTCAATGTCCAATATTCTTTTCTTTAAAGGTTGGGATAATTGTTGTGTTGAAATCTTGAAATTATCAGGCTCGATCATATACATGGTCTTGAATAGGACCAATTGTTTTTTAGGTTTTAAGACATAATCGGATTCTGAGATCGAAGCGTTATACTTTGCGTCCCTTAAATCGAAAAGAGCTTGCCCCAAGAGTAGGTTTTGTACTTTATCAAAATCAAGTTCGGTGCCCACCATATCGCTCAAATATGAAAAGTCCCCATCAAAATATTCGTTTTGCAATTTATTATAAAAAGTAACCCTCTTTGGTGTCACATAAGCTTTTACAATCCCCAATGGGGCACTGATCCAAATGGCCTTGTCTTTTTCCATTCGCAAACTGACCGTAACACTTTTCGTAGATTTCCCATCGAAAAAGCCAATTTTCATTCTTCCGCTAAGGGTCTTGAAGTTTATTTGATTTTGATAATGTGTTTTAATAATGTTCTTCGCTGACAAACTTTCATCAACGGTACCGCCAGAGACAACTTTTTTGGCTTTACAGGAAATCAGAAGTAAAATGAAAACACAAAGACGTGCCCATCGAATTATGGAAGCCATAGCCTAAAACCCGGGTTTTATCATACGAAGATACATATTTGCTTTGGAAGAATTATTCAATGCCGTATGTGCATCTACCAATTCCTGATATATTTTGTTCAATAACGGAACGTCATCCAACATATAATCCAATGCAGCTTCCAGAACTTCAATGGCTTCCTTGTGCTTGGATATCTTATTCAGTGCATACCCATTTACATAGTAAAAATAAGGTTGGGACGGGTAATTTTCCATAGCCTGCTCACTTTGATCTACCAATTCCAAATTCTTATTTTGAACCATAAGTTCGGCCATTTGTCCCTTAAGTTCCTCTATCGGATTTTCTTTGATTTCGGTTTCAAGTGGGACTTCCTCCTGGTTTTTCTTAACCTCATTCCTTCTTATAGAATCATTGATCTTTGTCGATAAATCCATAGCAAAGGTTGAACTTTTAATCCCCTCTAAGACAGTTAAGGCTTTTTGATAATTTTTTTGCTTGAAATAAATCAAAGCTAAATTTTCTTGGAGTTTTTTGTTTTCATAAGGAATATTGATATCCATTTGATCCAATGAACTGCCTTGCATTTGAATAGCGTTCACCAAAGTGTCTAGATACCAAAGGTTAGCTGGCTGTGATATCAAAGCCGAAAAGGCATAATCCTGGGCAGATATATATTGCTTATCAACGAAGTATACCTTAGCCAGTTCATGGTCCACAACATGATTGTTTGGATCAATCAACTTACATTCCAACAGTAGATTAATGGCCTTATCATAGTTTTCTATACCCTTTTGCTTTAAAGCCTCAAAGAAATTCTCCTGAAATGCATCGGAATATTCCTCAAGAAACACTTCGGCGCTCTCCTCTACATTTATTTCCTGGTCTTGCGCCAACCCACGATGTAGCATAAGCACTAGTCCAATTGAAAGTAAAAATATGATTCGTGTTCTTTTCATTATTCGTTTTTGGATATACCCTTTTTAAAGGGATAACGCAGTAAAATTATCAATAAGTATTCCAGAGCATCTATCTTTTCTGTTAAAACACCCTTAAAACCATATGGAAAGGTATGGTAAATGAAAGTTCAGAATGGACATGGGTTGATAAAATCATTTAGTCCCTGTACTACCGAAACCCCCAGATCCCCTCGAAGTATTGGATAACCCAGTTACCTCTTTCCATTCGGCACGTTCGTGTTTAGCGATAATCAATTGGGCAATACGTTCACCATTTTCAATAGTAAAAGGTTCATTGGACAAATTAACCAATATAACCCCAATCTCGCCGCGGTAATCCGCATCTATAGTACCCGGTGCATTAAGTACGGTTACTCCCTTTTTTGCGGCCAGACCACTTCTTGGGCGAACTTGGGCCTCATATCCGATGGGTAATTCTATGAATAAACCAGTCTTCACAATTGTACGTTCCAAAGGCTGCAGTGTTACGGCCTCTGTAATATTTGCCCGTAAATCCATCCCGGCAGAGGCCAAAGTCTCATAATGGGGCAGCGGATGAGCGGAATTGTTAATGATCTTGATATTCATTTTTTTAGGAATATTTTTCTGAGATTATCATTTTCAAGCTTGTACACCATTCCCAAAAATATAAGTAATAAAGGAATGCCATAGTATAGATTACGATTAAGTACATAAAATGACAAGACCGAAAACAAAATAGAAATTAGAAGATAAAAAGTGATTTTTCTAAAATTATAAGGGATGGGATAATACATTCTACCAAAGACAAAAGACAATGTCATCATAGTTCCATACGCTACCAAAGTCGCAATCGCGGAAGCCATGTATCCAAAATGTGGAATGAAAACGAAGTTAATGATTATCGTAAGAGTGGCCCCAATCATTGATATATAAGCCCCGAATTTGGTTCTATCCGTAACTTTGTACCAAACTGAAAGGTTATGGTAAATTCCTAGAAAGAAGCTGGCAAGGATAATAATAGGTACGATATTCATGGCTTCCCAGTATTTTGGGTCCCTAACGAATAATTCTTTCAAAACATCAGCAAATACAACGACTCCCAGTAGGATGACACTCCCCAATACCACAAAATAGTTGGTAATCTGGGCATAGGCCTTTTGCGGGTTCTCGGTATTTGAATGACTGAAAAAGAAAGGTTCTATACCCATTCGGAACGCCGTGGCAAACAAGGTCATGAACAAAGCTAATTTATAACAAGCGGAATACATCCCTACCTCACTATCGGCAACATCTTCCGGAAGTAATTTTTCCAATAAAATCCGATCAAATACTTCATTTATGGTAAACGCTACACCCGCCACAAGAACTGGCATGGCATATTTCATCATTTTCTTCCAAAGTACCTTATCGAATACGTACTTGGTCTTCAGATATAATTGAAGCATCAACAACAACGTTAAGGCACTGGCAATTAAGTTGGCGATGAAAATGTAAGATATTTCAAAGTTCGGCTTGTAAATGCTATTCAATAAGCCATCGGGATTTGTTTCGGCCATCCTTGGCAAGAGATAAAGGAAAAACACATTCAACCCAAGATTAACGACCACATTCAAAATCTTCACGACGGCATAACGGATTGGTTTTTCATTGGCTCGTAACCATGCAAACGGGATGATGACCAAGGCATCCAAAGTCAATATCAATATGGCATACCTTAAATAATGTGGGCTTATATCCGTGGCCTTGGCAATACTATTTTGAAGCAGTAGTGCAATGACCATAAACGCCAATGATGTGATCAAAATTGATAGTAAAGAGGTCGAATTTACCTTGCTTTTATTATCTGTTCCATTATAAAAGCGGAAAAAGGCGGTTTCCATACCATAAGCCAAGAACACATTGAAAATAGCAAACCAAGCATATATCACCGATAGCTGGCCATAATCCGCCGTTTGCAAGATATCGGTATGGAATGGCAACAATAGAAATGAAAGCATTCTTGGAAATACGGTAGCCAAACCATAGATTGCCGTTTGCTTAAAAAGTTTGTTCAATAGGTTCAAATGAGAGTAATTAGCGCCTAAAAATAGGTAATTATGCCAAGGCGACAAAGAAGGACAATTCAATTGGTAACAGACCAAAAAAAAGCCGCACAATATGTGAGGCCTGTTCTATATTAACGCCAAGCAACCTATATGGCACCCGCACTATTCTTCCCCTAATTGTTGAGTGCTTCCGCTCCTCCAACTATTTCTAGGATTTCATTCGTAATTGCCGCCTGTCTCGCCTGGTTGTAAGTCAATGTAAGCTGGTCTTTCAACTCGGTTGCATTATCGGTAGCTTTATGCATTGCCGTCATTCGTGCCCCATGCTCACTGGCAAATGAATCACGCACAGCCTTAAATAATTGTGTTTTAAGCGATTTGGGTATCAATTGCTCTACTATTTCGGCTTCAGAAGGCTCAAATATATAATCGGTATTAGAACGCTCAGTACCTTCTGAAGGAACAATGGGTAAAAACTGTTCGGTCATTACAATTTGGGTAGCCGCATTCTTGAATTTGTTATAAACCAATTCAATACGATCATAGGTACCCTCTTTGAACAAATCCATCAACTGTTCAGCAATCACAGCTACATTCTCAAATGTCAGGTGGTCATACACATCGCTGTGATTAGAATGTATGTGGAAATTTTTGCTTAAAATGTCATTGGCTTTCTTTCCAATGACGACAAAATCTACTTGCTTGCCAGAAAACGATTCATGGGTCAATGCAGTACATTGTTTAATGATATTGGTATTGAAAGCCCCGCACAATCCTCGATTTGAGGTAATGGCCACAACCAAGACCTTATTAACAGGTCGATCATCGGCAAAGGTGCTTCCAGAATCTGCGTCCAAGCTGGCACTTAAATTTTGTAAAAGTTCGGTGAGCTTGTCGGCATAAGGCCGCATTGCGGTAATTGCATCTTGTGCTTTCTTTAGCTTTGCAGCAGAAACCATTTTCATGGCACTGGTAATCTGCATCGTTGAAGAAATCGATGATATTCTATTACGTATTTCCTTTAAGTTTGCCATTCTTTTTATTTGTCATTGCGCAATGAATGCGAAATCTGGTGAATTTGGATTCCTACTTGAGCAGGAATGACAATTACTCTATGATCTATATTTTCCAGTTAAGTCCTTACATACATTTGTTAATGTATCGATAACTTCATCAGTCAATTTACCAGCTTTTAACAAATCCAGTACATCCCTATGTTTGGCATTCAAAAACTCAATATAGTCGTTCTCAAATTCCTTTACTTTTTCAACAGGAACATCACGCAACAAGTTCTTAGAACCTGTGTAAATTATTGCTATTTGATCTTCAACCGTATAGGGGTCATTTTGTGCCTGTTTTAGGATTTCAACATTACGTCGTCCTTTTTCAATTACGTTCAAGGTCGCGGCATCCAAATCGGAACCAAATTTGGAGAATGCCTCTAATTCCCTAAACTGTGCCTGGTCTAATTTTAAGGTCCCCGCTACTTTCTTCATTGATTTCACCTGAGCGTTACCCCCAACCCTTGACACTGAAATACCCACGTTAATGGCAGGACGAACACCTTGGTTGAACAAATCTTGCTCCAAGAATATTTGACCATCGGTAATTGAAATCACGTTTGTTGGAATATAAGCTGATACGTCACCGGCCTGGGTTTCAATAATAGGTAACGCGGTCAATGATCCCCCTCCTTTAACCAAAGGTTTTAAAGGCTCGGGTAAATCGTTCATATTTTTTGCTATATCATCATCATCAATAACCTTTGCGGCACGCTCCAATAATCTGGAATGTAAATAGAAAACATCCCCAGGATACGCTTCACGTCCCGGTGGACGTCTTAATAACAATGAAATCTCACGATAGGCAACAGCCTGCTTGGAAAGGTCATCATAGATAATCAAAGCCGGTCTCCCCGAATCCCTGAAGTATTCACCAATTGCAGCTCCTGCAAATGGAGCATATACCTGCATTGGTGCAGGATCCGAAGCATTTGCAGCCACAATAGTGGTATATGCCAAGGCACCTTTATCTTCCAATACTTTTGCAATCGCAGCTACATTCGATGCTTTTTGACCAACTGCGACATAGATACAATATACTGGCTCACCAGCATCGTAAAATTCCTTTTGGTTAAGGATGGTATCGATACATACCGTTGTTTTACCTGTCTGACGGTCACCAATCACCAACTCCCGTTGACCACGACCTACAGGGATCATGGCATCAATCGCTTTAACACCTGTTTGCAATGGTTCGTTCACCGGCTGACGGAAAATTACACCAGGGGCTTTACGTTCCAATGGCATTTCATATAATTCACCGGTAATAGCACCTTTACCGTCAATAGGGACTCCTAGCGTGTTCACTACACGACCAGAGATACCTTCACCTACCTTTATCGATGCAATTCGTTGGGTACGTTTTACCGTAGCCCCTTCTTTTATCTCTTTTGATGGTCCTAAAAGTACCACACCAACATTATCTTCCTCCAAGTTCAAGACAATACCTTCAAGGCCTCCCTCGAACTCAACCAATTCGCCATATTGGACATTGGATAGTCCGTATACCCTTGCAATACCATCACCTACTTGCAATACAGTACCAACTTCATCTAATGTAGCGGTTGCTTCAAATCCTGATAATTGCTGCTTTAAAATTGCTGATACCTCAGCGGCTTTTACTCCTGCCATTTGTTTTTAGATATAAAGATTTAGACCCTATAGGCCTTAAAATGTATTATAGACTATTTGTAAATTCTCTCCTTAAATTGCTCAATTTATTGGCGACACTCGCGTCAAATTGCAGATCGCCAACCCTTAGTACAAATCCACCGATAATAGCTTCATCGATTTTGTTCTCTATGGCAACCTCGTTACCGGTAATTTTGGCAACCTGTGCCAAGATCTTTTTTTCCAAATCCTTGGTCAATGGCAACGCAGTGGTGACTACAGCTACATCCTGACCTTTTAATTGTTCATTAAGAATGATGTACTTCAATGCCACTTCATTCAACATACCCACTCTTTTGTTATCAACCAAGAGTTTAAGCAGACCTTCGGTAATAGTATGACTTCCCTTGAAAATCTTGGAAAGTGCACTTTTTTTGTCCTCACCCCTAACCACGGGACTTGCCAATAAGTCCTTCAATTCCTTACTATTGGAAATGGTAGTGACCACAGAGCGCATGTCATTTTCAACAGCATCGGTAGCCTTGTTGTCAACCGCAATGTCCAAAATCGCTTTTGCGTATCGAATAGCTGCTCTAGTATCTTTCATTCTTGCTTAATTCAATTTAATGTCGCCCAACATATCATCAACCAACTTCAATTGTTTGTCTTTATTGGACAATTGTTCCTTGATGACCTTCTCAGCAATATCGACAGAAAGTTCGGCTACTTGGTTTTTGATATCGGCCACAGCAGCTTTCTTTTCACTTTCTATTGTAGCCTGGGCCTGTCTTATCATTTTGTCGCCTTCAACTTTGGCCTGATTCTTAGATTCGGCAATCATCTTATCCTTTATCTCACGGGCTTCTTTCAACATCGCTTCGCGTTCAGCACGTGCTTCTTTTAAAAGCTTCTCACTGTCTGCGGTAACGTTCTGCATTTCCTTTTTGGCATTCTCAGCTGCCGCCAAGGCATCTTTGATACCATCCTCTCGGTCATTCACTGCATTGAGAATTGGTTTCCAAGCAAATTTCCATAGAAGGAGCAATAAAAGTGCAAACAATAAGGTCTGCCAGAAGAACAATCCGATTGAAAATTCGTTAAGTAGTTTTTCCATTTCTTAAATTTTATAGCATAATTTTTAAACAGAAACAATAGCTGCAACCAACCGTTACAGCTATTTGTTCTAAAGTTTAAGTTTATACTGCGAATAAGGCAGCAAAACCAATTCCTTCAATTAGCGCTGCTGCAATCAACATCGCTGTTTGAATCTTACCGTAAGCTTCAGGTTGACGGGCAATCGCATCCATTGCTGAACCACCGATCCTACCAATACCGATACCAACACCGATAACAATCAAACCTGCACCTACCATTACTGGAATTTCCATAATCTATCTAGTTTAAAAATTAAAAATTCAATTCAGATTCCTGCCTTCGCAGGAATGACAATTCATACTATGAGTGCGCCAATTCGGCATCCTCCTCATGTTCATGATCATGCTCCTCAGATGCAAAACCAAAATATAGCGCTGAAAGCATAGTAAATATATAGGCCTGTAAAAGGGCTACTAAAATTTCTATCAATGAGATGGCAAATGCCAATGCAAATGACAAGGGGCTACCCAGCCAACTTTTAAAAATGAACATTAAACCTATAAGGCTCATCAAAACGATATGGCCCGCCTGCATGTTCGCATACAAACGAATCAATAATGAAAATGGCTTGATAAACAATCCCAATATTTCAATTGGAATTAAAATTATATACAAGGGTATTTTAGCATACCATGGCATGGAATCGCCCAACGGATTAAACTGGTGCATCCAATAGTCCTTGGTACCGGTTAAATTGGTAATGAAAAAAGTCATTATGGCCAAAGAAAATGTGATGGCTATATTTCCGGTAACATTAATGCCGAGCGGGGTCAATCCGAACATATTCAAAAACCAAATAAAGAAGAATATGGTCAACAAGAACGGCATATACTTTCTATATCTTTTCTCGCCTATATTCGGTCTTGCGATGTCGTCCCTTATATATAAAACAATTGGTTCAAAGAAACGTCCCATCCCTGTTGGGACACCATTGTTCTTTGCATAGGATTTGGCCAAACTTGTAAACAGCCAAAGCATCAAAAGACCAGTGACGATGATCATGACCACATTCTTGGTAATTGAAAAATCCAAAGGCTTTACATTGGTTGCATGATGGTCTTCATCATAATTGATGGTGCCTTCGGCATCTGTTTTATAAATTTTACTATGGTATAATTTGTAATAATTGCCATCAACTTCGGCCAATGTTTCGCCATGGTGAAATTTTGATGAGGAAAAAACCTTTAAACCGTTATCCCAGAGAATTACGGGTAAGGGAGAGCCAACGTACACATGTTCACCCGCATCGTTAGTATACGAAAACAATGAAAAATCATGTGAATCCTGTAAGTGGTGGCTTATATATTCCTTGATTTCGGTCTTGAGATCCTTTTTAGGCCCATCGGATGTATCCTCTTTTACATTTGCGAAAGCACTGTTGCTCAAAAGTAGCACAGCAGCCAAAAGAACTTTCAATAAAAACGGTTTACGCATATCGCTTAAAATATCGGTCTCTAAAAATCGGTGCAAATGTAAGCTATTCTCTTAAAAAGAAAAAAGCATTTTTGAGTTTATTTCAAGGGAGTTGGGCAAGATAACTGAATGCTATAATCAATACAGTTTCTTAAGCATTTTAGCCGTAAAAACCGTTTCGACAATCAACGAGATTCCATAGGGTATAAAAAAGGCGGCGAATTCCAATCGACTCATGTCCCCATCGGCCTTATAGGTTGGATAAAACAAAATGAAGAAAAAGATGAATTTCAGGAAGCTTCCTCCCATAAAAAGAAAACCAATCTGGTTTTTCAATGATTTCCGAAAAATATAGAGCGCTACAAAAATAGTTGCGGCAAGTAGGCAATTAACAACATAGGAAAGAACAATCAAATTTTCGAATTGTGGTAGTGCGCTGCTGTTTAGAACGGCAATATGCACAATAAAGGCTAGGCCTAAAGCAACAATCAAAATTGCAAGAAATTGTATAATGGGGTTGATCCGCGACATTAATAGTCTATTTTTTTAAGCTGTCTCAAAACTACCCAAATAGCAATTGCCACCCCAATAAGCGTGGCAATGGCAGTAAATATTCTTTTATCGGTTTGGTAGTGCTCATCGAGCCATATGCCTCCTTTGGCCGCTAAAAAAATTATGGCGCCCATCTCAAAAGCAATACCCGAAAGCATTGCAATATTCTTAAGGTTGTTCTTCTTATTAGGAGGCTTTTGCTGGGCCATTGTTGCTTGAAGCACTGCTGCCTATGGTTGATTTAAATCCACTGGAACTACCAGTAGATGTAGCTGCTGGGGTTCCACTTTTAAACGAACCACCTTTGCCCTTCATCGTACAGGATGCATTAAAGGTAGCGCCTGGCTCAACTGCCAATTTGGTTACCGAAACTGTACCCTCTATCACAGCAGAAGCTTTTAAGGACAATAAATCAGATACTAAAAGCTCGCCATTGAAGTTACCTTCGATATCGGCATTTACACATTCCACTTTTCCGTGAATGTAGCCATCTTTACCAATGACCACTTTCCCAGAAGTTTTAACGTTACCGTCTAATTTTCCATCGATTCGGAAATCAGCTTCGGATACAATGTCGCCTTTGATTTTTGTGTTTTTCTCGATTCTGTTGGGTTGTCCGCCTAATTCATTCATAGTTCTAGGTTTTTGTTTATCTGAAAACATGTTTATGGTTTTGGGGTTAAAACGAAATTCTTATAATCCAATAGGTTTTTGTGTACTTGTATGATTTTATAGTTGGAAGATAAAATTACAAAATTCTCCTTGCTAATCCTGTAATCCCTGTTATTTTTTAGCAGTTCGGCATATCCTAGCGCAAATTCCCTTGACTTAAAACCGTGAACTACCACAAATTGATCTTCAAGGTTGTAAATGTCCTTTGAAACAATATTCTTGTAATTAAGGTCCTTTATCGATTTCTCTAAAAGTTCCTTTAATTTTATGGCTTCTTGATCGTTATGTCTTTTGAATTGAAAGACCACTTTCCAATTACCGGTTCCTGCAGCACCCGATTCCGATGAAAATTCCTTTGGTTCCAATTTGGGCAATTGTTCGGCCACCATTTGTTCCGCTTTTTTCCCCTCAGGATTGTTGGGATATGTCAATGCTACATAATTCAAAGCTTCCTTAAAATCATTGAACCCCTGCAATCTACCGATAGCGTTGGCCTTTAACATCTCAAACTTGGGGACGATTGGGTCTCCGGTATACTTGCTTATACTTTCCTCTGTTGCAGTTATCACTTTCAAGAATTCCTGTTCCTGGAATAATTTATAAAGCATGACGTATTGGGCATCGGGACTATCCGCATTACCCGCAAGCACGGCTGCCGGATTCAATAAGATCTCCGCATAACGTGAATCGCCATGGTTATTAATGATATTCTCTTTCATCGTTGCTGCCAAAGGGCTACCCTCTTCATCATAAATCTTGTACAAATTGTATTTGGACGGTAGTATCAAACGTTCTTCAGGATTCGATTTTAAAACTTCCTCCAATTTGCCGGATGCCAATAGGTTCTCCTTGAATTTTTCCTTATAAATCAATCCTAATTGGTAATTGGCAAAGTTCCGTTCCGATTTAAGACTGTCTATTATCGCAACATCGGTAGGTATTTTATCCATATAGAACTCCACTGAGAATTTTTCATCATCAGTTGGTTCCGATTGTGGGCCACCGCCGTCTACTATTATTTCTGCTTCTTCATCGGCAATAGAGATTGTGTTTTTGTTAGACCATCTCCAATCATCTTCAAGCACTCGGTTACCCCACTTGTTGGTAAAATCATTCTTACCATAACCCAGGCTGGTTATATTGTAAAAATAGAATTTGCCTTTGTTCTCTTTTCCTCCCTTGCTTTCGGCAAAGGCCGCAAAACCTTCAGCAATTCGTTCCAATTCTTTTTTTTCTGCTTCTTCCTGGGCTTTTTTCAAGGCTTCGATATGGGCTTCGAAAAAAGCTATTTGTCTGTCCTTGGGTAAATCGTAGAGCGTAATAACACTGTCTGTGTATTGGGCAATATCCTCGTACTTGATCACATCTTCCAGATTGTCCAATTTCTTTTTAATAGCCCGGTATTTTTTCGTGTTTTCCGAAAGATTGGTCAAAACGCTATCATAATAGGAGCCTGCCATTTTGTATTCGTTCAGGTCAAAATTATGGATTGCCAAATTCTCGTAATTAAGCGCATTAAGTTTTGGTTCGTTCTGTGTGGCCCTCAGCGATTTATTGAAGTATGCGACGGCCAAACTGTCTGAAGCGTTGTTTAGATGATACGCTGCCAATTGGCGATAAATTTTATCCAAATAAGGACGGTTCTCCCTATTCTCTTCCAAATCGGTCAAATACTCCAATAATTCTTCCCTGTTATCGTCTGTAAGTTCCGTATTCCTGATTTTCTGTAAATGTGCATTGATCCAATAAACACGGGGTGATTTTCTGTTGAGTTCAATGACCCTGTCAAAAGCATAGCCTGCACTATCTTTATGTTGCAATTGATTGTACAATTGGCCAATGATGTAATAGTAACGTCCTTTTTCAGGATTCTTTTTTGTGTAATACGATGCAACCTTCAAGTGCTGTATTGCCGTATCGATAACCTTTAGATTAATATATGCCTGTGCCATCATGGCACGTGCATCGGCGTATTCCTGATCCTTTAGGTCTTCCAATTTCATCAAGCGTTTCAAGTTCTTGATGGCCAATTCCTCGTTTTCCAAACGGATATTCACTTTCTCCCTCCAGATATTGGCTTCATTCAGTTTGTCACTTTCGCTATATTTTCGCAAAACATAATTAAAAGCCTCTAACGCGGGTATATATCGTTGGTCGAAATACCTGGCTTTTCCAAGAAGCAAGAATGCCTCATCGGTCTGCGGATTGCGTTCCTCCTCGTTGATATCCATACTGTGTTTTTGTATGGCCTTGGTAGCTTTCTCCTCTGCGATAATAAAATTTGGATTGTTATCCTCGGAGTCGAGCTTAATATCATCGGTAAATTCCAAGCGCTCAATGGGTAGAATTTCCCAGTAGTCATCCTGATAACTCGCATTAAGTTCTTCACGTCCTTGTTCAAAAGCAATATTGCCATTATACAAAGTGTTGAACTTGGTGTTCATGGCATGCCAATTCCTATTGACAAATGCATCCTTTTTCGTAGAGCATGCGCTTAAGATCAGTACGGCCAAAACCGCATTAATGATGATTTTATGTTGAAGCTTCAAAATTATCTGTATTCGTACATCTAGTAAACTGAAAAACAGCGGGATTATTATGCAGTTTATCGACAAAATGCAGTTTTTACACCGATCCCTTATTTACAAAATAAAGGAGTAAGCACTAGGAAGGTTAAAAATAGGCTTGTTATTTGCTTTGAAGGTTATTCTTCGTCAACACTTAAAGGTGTGCCGGCAAAGAAGTTTTCGAGTTCTTTCAAGGTCTCGGTAGATGTTTGAATATCCTTAACAACTTCGCCCTTGTTCAATACGACAATACGTTCGCAAACCTCGGTCACGTGCATAAGGTCATGACTCGATACTAAAACCGTTACCCCTTGCCGGGCAGCCAAATCTTTTATAATGGCCTTTAATCGTATTTGTGTGGTCGGATCCAAATTGGCAAAAGGTTCATCCAATATAATTACTTCGGGATTCCCAATGAAGGAAGCAACAATACCGGCTTTCTTTTGGTTGCCTTTGGATAGGTCCCGTAAAAACTTTTTTTGGTTCAATATTTCACCATGGAAGAGGTCTTCGAAATTCGACAGCAACGCATCTACATCCGCTTTGTTCTCACCCCGTAATTCACCAATGAAATAGAAATACTCCTCTGGAGTCAGGTAACCGATCAAAAACGATTCATCAATAAAGGAGGAGGTGAAGGGTTTCCAGTCTTCACTGGTATTCACCTGAACACCGTTATTGATAATATGGCCGGTAGTAGGTTGGATCAGATCCAGTAATAAACTAAAATAAGTGGTCTTGCCCGCACCATTGTTGCCCACCAGACCAAAACTCTGCCCTTTGGGAATCTCCAGATGTTCTATATTCAAAACCAATTGGTTCCCGTACTTCTTGGTTAAATTTTGTGTTGTTATCATTATTTAAATTCTAAATTACTAGTAGAGCTGTAGTCCGAATATATTCAAAGTCGCTTCGTGTTCCTAACCATCCCGACTGTACTCTATGTGACAATAATTTTTAACTGTTTTGTTCTTTAAAACCGGCTATCATACCGTATTTCTTTTTTCTATAGGCCTCTGTAACCCTATCCAAAAGTGGCTTTCTAAAGGCAAAACCAATAATCCCCATCATAGTAAGAGCCGCTATTGCCACCTCGAAAGAAATGAGCATCTTTAACCCAAAATAGATTAGGCAAGGTACAAGCATTAGAGGCAACATCACCAAAAATTGGGTAGCGCTGATTCCCTGTGTATTCCCAATTGCACTTTTACCAAGGTCTATTCGTTTTTTGTTCATGGAACCAAAAAACAAAATTACCGGGACATTAACTCCTAAATTATATAGGGCAGAACTGAAATTGATCGCCAGGGCCTTCCAGCCAAAGTACACATAGGGTATTGAAAGTAAAAACATAACGACCACGCTCACATAAATGAGTCCAGCCTTAGATTCCAAATATTTTCTTAGTGGAATATTCTGTGACATCATCATACCATAGTATTCACTGTCCCATGCCGGTATAAACTGCCCAAAGTTTGATAGGAAGATCCCTGTCATAAAAATACCCACGAAGAGGTAAATGGTACTTGTTTCCCCGTAAGCATCCATTCCATAAAAAATAAGTCCATAAAGGATCATCGCCAGGGAAATGAACACCTGCATTTTGGTACGTTTATTTCTCCAGATCAATTTTAGATCCAACTGAAGAAAAGGAGCGATGTCACCAAAACGTTTTGTCCATGACAGGTCTGCGGTTACAGCTTCTTTGGTCTTCTTCTTAAGGGATGCATCCAAGTATAGCTTTTTTCTTAAGAAATTATAATTGACAAAATAGGTGCCTAGGACAAGACCCAAAGGAATCAAAGCCAAAATGGGATTTTGGTACAAACTATAAAACACTTTTCCTGCGAACTCCTTTACCGGGAGTACACCAAAATTTTCCAAACCGTATAGTACTGCAATTAACCCGCCTAATACAATAAGTACTTTATCGCTCTTATTGATGATGAAATTTGTGTAGTTGATCGTAAGCACAATACAAATAATGGTAAATAACCAGATCAATACATTCAATATGGGATAACCTTGAGACAATAATACCACGGCAAATGGCACAGCCATGAATAAGGCCATGAAATTGTACCCCGAGAATCCTGATTTTGCGAGAATATAATGTGTGATACTGCTCTTTTTTATGGGATTGATTAACATTGGCCTCACGTCCATTACCGGAAGTTTTTGCATAAAATAGCGTACGAATAGCTCTATCAGGATCCAATACAACATATAGCCACTAAGGGTAAGCATAGGATCAATATCGGGGTAGATTTTCTTTAGGATAAAAAAGAGGGCCGCACCTAGACCTGCAAAAGAGACCATCATATAAATGGCAAAAAAGCCCATTAGTAATTTCAGCGCGAGGCTTTTTCCAAAGTTCGAAGATCTGAAAAAGGCTTTCCATTGAAGGCTAAAAAAGAGTTTGAACATAGGGGTTGGTAATTTGTTCTGTGGAGTTAGTATTTATAAAAGTGATTTTGTTACATAATTCATTCCATTTTGTACTCAGGATAGGTTTCAGCTAAGAGTTCTTCGGTTTTTTTAGGGATAATATTGACCATAACATGAAATAATACACCTATGAGGACCACCACAAAAGAAACCATAAACATACCAAGGGAACTTACCAAAGGCCATTTTATGAGATTAGGGAAAAGCAAAATCTGTAGTGCAAAATTTAAATACATAAAAATATTGCCATTAGCCGCAATCATATCCTCCAATAACCATTTTCTGGTTTTGGATCTTTGTTTTCTTTTGTTTCGAAAAACATTGATAAGAAATAAAACTAAAACAAGCATTATTGCCAGTCCAGGAATATATTTGCTGGTTTCAACGGGCAGTACTCCCAATACAAGAAATAACAATATCGTTGCAGCAAATAATATGAGCACCTTTGGAGGTTTAAAATATTCTTTGTAAAAACCAAGGAAAATTTTCCAATAGCGCTTTTCCATGGCCTTGGTCTTTTCCTTAACAACATCGTGAAAACCAAAGACCCCGAATTTCTTGAATTCCAAATCAAGCGCTTCTTTAAAGGTCAATTTAGGCTGCCGAGCTATTTGCTGCTCAATTCCATTGGCCAAATGATCCATCAACTCGGTTTGTAAATCGAAGTGTTCAACAAAATGCTTGCGGGTGAATTTATAAAGTTCTTGTATTTGGTCTTGGGATAGATTCAACTTAATACTAGTTTTTTAGAAGAAAAGTGTGATTTATATAAATCCCAAAATGAATACGCAAAAGAAAAGAGAAAAGAATGGAATAACAATGCCCAATAATACGTTTCTTCTTTCCCGAAAATCATGGTTCTATCCAGCAAGATTGGATTAAAAGCAAGGTACATAAAGGCAAAACCTATGGCGTTGATTTTAAATAAAAAACTATACGTAGATTGATAATCGGTTGCCTTTATTCTCCAAAAGAAAAGGAGAATCAAAAAGAAAATAACGATATAGGCAGACCCAACAATTAGATTCAAAAACTTACTTGGCTCCATATCAATTAAAGTATTATGGATTAAATGAATAGTCATTGCAACAGCAAGAGTTGCAAGCAGCGTTCTTAGATATATTTGTTTTGTCTTTTTAACTCCCTTATCAATCAAAATCCGAGGTCCGGTCCATACCCATCCAATAAACCAACTCGAATGTTCAGATAATTCATGATTCCAATCGGAAATGACATTTTTGAAAGCTTGTTTAAAATTTGATCCATGCCTAATATGCTTTTCAATATCAGTGGCCATATGATCCAATACCTCATTTTGTAAATCTAAATGGGTCAACTCCTTAAAATTAAGGTAGGTCTCTATTTGCAGTATTTGGTCTTGTGTTAGTTTCATGGCCTTATTCAATTAATACTCCAATCCGGGTTTACCAAATGTTGCATACTGCGAATAAAGTCCTCCAATTCAGCCAAGCGGTTTACAGTTTCCTTTTCGCCTTCCTCGGTCAACTTATAATACTTGCGAAGCCGGTTATCTACCTTGGCCACCTCAACATCCAAAAGTCCTTCTGCCTCTAATTTGTGTAAGGCAGGATACAATGCCCCCTCGGTAATTTTCAATTGCCCTTTGGTCAATTCCTTTACTTTTTGCGTAATCTCATACCCATACATCTTGCCCTGCTCTTCAAGCAACTTCAAGATAATAGTGTTAAGACTTCCTTTGTATAGTTTGGAGTTTCCCATGTATTGATTACTTCGTTCTCGACTGCCTGTCAAACAAACAAGCATGCTCGTTTTGATATGCCGTTCAAATATATACATAATTTACTTATGCATAAGTATTTTAGGTATGTTTTTTTCCTGTTTCCGTTTTATATCGAAACACCAATGCTTAATTTTGCACTTCAACTTTATGAAATAAGAAAATATGGCCGATTTTTACCCGCTAACCGTACAAAATATAAAACAACTGACCCCAACTTCGGTCGCAATAACGTTTGAAATTCCTAAAGAGTTAAAACAGGTCTTTGCCTTTGTTCCCGGACAGTATATTACCCTTAGGAAAGAAATTAAGGGAAAGGAGCTGCGAAGGGCCTATTCAATCAGCTCCTCGCCCAAACGGGATTATATGACCATTGGTGTGAAAAGGGTGGATAAGGGTGGATTCTCGGAATTTGCCAATACCAAATTGAAAGAAGGCGATGTACTTGAAGTAATGCCACCTGAAGGTCGGTTTCTTTTTAAAAGAAGCGATGAGCCCAAAAATATTGCGGCCTTTGCCGCTGGCAGCGGAATTACCCCGATTATGAGTATAATAAAAGCTGTTTTGGCCAGCAATCACAATAATAAATTTGTATTGGTGTATGGTAATAGATCAAACAAAGAAACCATGTTCTATAAAGAATTGGTTAAACTGCAATTAGAATATGCCAATCGGTTTTTTATCTACTTCACCAATAGCAAAACCCCCGAAGAAGGTTCTCTTTTTGGGCGAATTGATACCTCGACCGTTAATTACGCCTTAAAAAACAAACATAAGGATATCGCTTTTGATGCCTTTTACCTTTGTGGCCCCGAGGACATGATCCACTTGGTAAGCAATACCCTTCAGGAAAATGGTATTGAGAAAGAAAAAATCTATTTCGAATTGTTCACAACATCAGAAACCATTGCAGAAACCGCACCGATTGCCTCAGATGGTAAAACCCAGTTAACGGTCATATTGGATGATGAAGAGTTTTCCTTGACCATGGGCAAGAACGATATTGTACTAGATACCGTTCTAAAAGAAAATATTGACGCCCCTTATTCCTGTCAAGGTGGAGTTTGTAGCACCTGTATTGCCCGAATAACTGAAGGAAAAGCCGAAATGGTAAAAAACCAGATACTTACCGATGGTGAGATTCAAGAAGGTTTCATCCTAACCTGCCAGGCGAAACCTTTAACACCTACCCTAAAGGTCGATTATGACGATGTTTAATCATTTATTCGCATAAATGAAATTCTTTGTTTCTGTAATTCACAAACTCCTTGGTCTGTTGTTTCCGGATTTGAATTCCAAATAGAAAGGATTGTGTATTTTGTCGATAAAACGAAGGAAATGGACCCTTTAGCTGGATGGTATGATATTATTTTAAAACTAGAAAAGAGACTAGTTGGTCATTTTTGGATAATAAGGTTATTTTCGGGAAAAACTGTCTATCGTAAAGAATATTGCTCAATAACGACATATATTCAATAGGTATTGTTGTAAATTTACGACGATACTTTTCATAATGCAGGATAAGAACGAACATAAAACGGCCATTTTAGTTTTTGCCCTTTCTTCAAAGGAAGAGTTGAAGTGCAAAAAGATCAACAATGCTAAGGTTTTGTTCCAAGCACTCTCGGACCACACCTTGAAAACCGTTCAAAAAACTGGGCTTCCCTATTTTCATTTAACTGAGAAAGAACAAAAAGGCAATACTTTTGGCGAGCGCTTTGCCAATGCCATTCAGTTTATTTATGACAGGGGTTACGATCAGATTATTACAATCGGCAACGATTCTCCGCACCTTAGAGCACCCCAAATTCTTAAAAGTGCCAATATAATGGCAGCAGGAAAGGCTGTTTTGGGACCTTCAACAGATGGTGGCTTTTATCTAATGGGATTGCATAAAACCGATTTTAATATTGCATCATTTAAGGGATTACCCTGGCAAACTGCCCAGTTGTGGAAACAATTTAGGAGAGAATTGTATTCCACTAAAGTTGAAATTGTTGAATTAAGCCGGTTTCACGATATAGACAGTGAAAATGATTTGAAAATCATTCTTAAATTCACCAAGAACCTATCGAACCTTATTTATAAGGTAATTCTATCGATCATATTACCATCTTCCATTAACCTTAGAGTTGATTCTCCTATATTGGGTTTGTTTCAACTTGACAAGCATCATAATAGAGGCTCACCCTTTCTTCTAAGCTTTTATCCTATTTAGATATTCCTAGACGGATTCAAATTAACAATCATTTTAATTAAGCAGCCAGTGATTTTTCTGTTCGCTACAAGGTGAATGGTATTTTCGCTCATTTAATCATAATTCATCTAAAATTATACAATGGCAAATTCATATTACGATCCAACCGATCTTCGAAAATTTGGTAAAATCACCGAATGGAGCGAGGAATTGGGCACAAAATTTTTTGATTATTACGGTAAGGTTTTTGAGGAGGGAGCCTTATCTGCAAGGGAAAAATCATTGATTGCACTGGCAGTTGCCCATGTGGTAAAATGCCCCTATTGTATTGATGCCTATACCAAAGACGGATTGCAAAAGGGAATCACAAAAGAGGAAATGATGGAAGCCGTTCATGCAGGGGCTGCCATAGAAAGTGGAGCAACCCTTGTTCATGGTGTTCAAATGATGAACAAGTACAATAAATTGAGTATGTAAACATGTTTTTGGTGTTGTTTGTTAGTTTTCCAAACCAACAACTACAAAGCATTTATGAATAATAAGGTGCAATGGTAACAAAATCACTCCATGCAAGACATGACGAGCTTGCCGAAACAAATGAGCAATTGAAAATCCTGAATGGTGGTATTTTCGCGGAAGGTGAACTCCCCTATTTTAGGGACAAAATTGCCAATACAGGTCATTTTCCATTGAAACCAAAGAAATTGGAAATATTACAGATCAATGTAGGCTATATGTGTAATCAGGTATGTGAACACTGCCATGTTGATGCGGGGCCAGACCGTAAAGAGATAATGACCCGGGAAACCATGCAATTATGTCTAGAGGTAATACGAAATACCGGGGCCCATACGCTGGACCTTACTGGTGGTGCCCCTGAAATGAACCCCAATTTTCGCTGGTTTGTAGAAAAAGCGTCAAAGGCAGGGATAAAGGATTTCATTGTACGTTCTAATTTGACCATTATCAGGGCTAACAAAAAATATCACGATTTGCCTGAATTCTTTAAAAAACATAATGTACATGTCATTTCTTCCATGCCGCACTATACAAAGGGAAAAACAGACAGACAGAGGGGCGATGGTGTTTTTGACAAATCTATAAAGGCACTTCAGGAACTGAATGCGATTGGATATGGTTTGCCAAATAACAGCTTACGTTTGGACCTGGTATACAATCCTTCTGGGGCATATTTGCCTGGAGATCAAGTGGCCATGGAAAAAGATTTTAAAAAGGCCCTTAAGGAAGATTTTGATATTCAGTTTCATAATCTATTTGCAATTACCAATTTGCCCATTGCGCGATTTTTGGATTATTTGATCGCTTCTGAAAACTATGAAGACTATATGTATGCCTTGGTTGAGGCCTATAACCCTACAGCTGTTGAGAATGTAATGTGCACAAATACCATTTCCATTAGTTGGGACGGATGGCTTTATGATTGTGATTTCAACCAAATGTTAGATTTGAAAGTAGCTAGTAAGGTGAAACATATTAAAGATTACAATGAAGACCTCTTGAACGATAGAAACATCATTATTTCACAACATTGCTATGGTTGTACCGCCGGGGCGGGCAGCAGCT
>JAHHKH010000298.1 GCA_018679695.1 Maribacter sp. | reverse complement strand
TCTCAGACACCCAATACAATAAATCTAGTTCTTGTCATTTTGAATATTTTTATTGTAATCATGAATCAACATTTGTCAGTTTCTCAAATCATTGATATTCAAATTTATTATATCTTCGTTTTCGAAGCTGAACTACGTTTAGCCCCAAGTTGTAGCCAAAAGAATTTAATTATGTTAATCCCTAGAAAACGTATAAAGTGCAATGGTTGAGATTCTGACAACAATATTTTTTGTTTTTGCAGTAATTGATCCAATCGGAACAATTCCTGTATATCTTGAGGCAACTAAAGAATTCGACTTACGCTATAAAAAGAAAATTGCAGTCCGGGCATCAATAATAGCTTTTCTGATACTTTTATTCTTCATTATAATTGGACAATTGATTTTAGAAGGAATGTCCGTATCACTTGACGCTTTCCAGATTTCAGGTGGAGTAATCTTATTTCTATTTGCACTAACAATGATATTTGGAGATGGTAAACCCGAACTGGAAAAAAACAAAATTACTGACTACAAACACGTTACAATATTTCCAATTGCTATTCCTTCCATAGCATCACCAGGAGCAATTATGGCAGTTGTTTTAATGACTGACAATCATATTTACTCAATTCAACAACAATCAATTACAACTGGAATAGTTTTACTCGTAATTGGAATTACTTGTCTAATCCTTTTAGGAGCAAATCATTTACAAAAGCGTATAGGAGATTATGGAATTACAGTCATAAGTAAAATTATGGGACTGATTTTAGCTTCTTATGCCGTACAAAGTATATTAAGTGGAATTAGTAGTTATTTTGGAAACCTGTAGAGAAAACGTGTGGTAACAACGTATATAAAATATAGTGCGAATCGTTGCCAGTATAAAGGTTCGGGTATTTTTTCGAGGGCGCCAAAATTTTAAATTTGGCTTGTGCCAAACCGAAACGTAATTTTTAATTTTCTGCACTACGTTTCATACACAAAACCGATGTAACACATTGACTACGTCGAATCTTCGATTTCGCCAAAGGCGAACTTTAAATACTACGTGCTCCACACTTCCCTTCCTTAAAGTAAATGTGTTATATCAACGAATAACGTCCGTAGTACTTTTTAACTTCAAAATAAAATAGTACTTTTAATTAGCTGATTCCTCTCGCAGAACAATCCTCCATGCAGTTGGCTTGGCAGAACGGAAGATTCCAAACCGGAATCATAGCCTAAAGTTGTAATGAATATGAAAAAAGCAATATTTATACTACTTCTTTTATTATTACCCGCACTTATAGTCGCTCAAAAAGATAGTACAAATACAAAACTTTTATTTGCAAGTGATTTTAGGTTTAGGATAGAGCAAGATTGGAATTCACTTAAATCTTATGGCACTTACCGAGATAACAGAACACGTCTACGATACAGAGCTCGATTTGGTGTTTCTTATGATTACAAAGATTGGATATCTTTTGGGTTTAGATTGCGAACAGGAGATCCTAAAAAACAACAAGACCCTCAATTAACGTTAGGAGATGGCTTTAAAGAATTTGGTACATTACCTATTGCTTTTGAAAAAATCTATGCAAATTTCCGATATAAATGGCTCTCGGCCTGGATTGGAAAAAATACATTCCCATTCGAAAAACAAAATGAATTATTTTGGAGTGATAATGTATTCCCGGAGGGCATTTCATTAGGAGGGAAATTCACTTTCAAAAACAAATATCTACAGTCGTTACAAATAAATACTGGTCACTTTATTTTGGCAGCTAATGGAACTTCATTTGATTCAGATAGTTATTTTCAAGGTGTCCAGTTTGTTACAACACATTGGACAGATAGGCTTAATTTTTTTCCAACTTTCTATTATTTTAATAAAATACCGAACATTCCCGATGGAAATGAAACATTTAGGATGAACTATGCTATAATGCATATTGGCACAAAAATAGAAGTTTTTAAAAGTAGGAATATTACTGTAGGATTTGATTATTATCAAAATATAAAAGACTATAATAGTACCTATTCCATTCCACAAAAATTTAGAAATCAAAAACAAGGATTTATAACAAGTGCTAGTCTTGGCAAGTTAGAGCAGAAAGGCGATGTAAAGTTACAGTTCACTTATTCTTATTTAGAACGATTTGCAGCTGTAGATTTTCTTGCTCAAAACGATTGGGCAAGATGGGATTATTCTTCTCAAGGGTCCCCTGATGGTAGATTAACTAATTTCAAAGGATTTGAACTAATGGTTGCATATGCTCTTGATAAAAATATAAACTTAAAAATTAAGGGTTTTCATGTTGATCAGATCAAACCCTTTGAGGTTGCTAAGGAAACTGGAAATCGGGTTCGATTAGATTTTAACATCCGATTTTAAAACAACTGCCAACCATATGTATAATTAAATACAAGTAAATCCATCCAATTAAAATCATTAACTTTAAATCGTGTTCGGTTTCCAATCTTAAATCATATTGAATTTCTCTCAACGGAATCATACACAAAAACAACGTTATATCAAATCACTTATTCAATGATTGAAATGAAACAAAAAAAATTGGTAGAAGTTCAAGAAGGAAATTATTTATTTCTGTGGCTGAAAAGTTAGCATAAAATCATAGGCTTGTTAATTAAAATGTGGAATTTAGTCAAACCAAATAAGCTCAACTAAAGTGGAAGAACAATCACAAAACTACGAGATATCACTTTGGATAAAAAGAGGTATTACCCTCGTAATTGGTATAGTAATTTGGCATCTTCCTATTCCCTGGGACATTACTCCGGATGCTTGGCATTTATTTGCCATCTTTATTACAGCTATAATTGGCGTTTTACTGGAAGCCCTTTCTATTTTTACGGCATCTATTATAGCCTTGGTAGCCGTTGTCCTGTTACGCGTCCTTTCACCCGAAAAAGCTTTTTCAGGCTTTTCTGAAAGTTTTATTCTCTTGATATTGGCCGCTTTTTTGGTCGCAAAAGGGGTTATTAAATCGGGATTGGGAAGACGGATTGCATTTCTGCTCATTAGAAGGTTTGGGAAGTCTACCTTGAATTTGGGGTATTGCCTTGTAGTTACGGATACCATCCTTGGGCCTACGATTCCCAGCAACACGGCGCGCTCTGGAATTATGTATCCTATAACCCATGCTTTGGCACTGGACACCGGATCCATGCCCACACCTGAAGGGAGAAAGCGAACAGGATCTTATCTGATGATGACGTACATAGCTGGTCAAACGATAAGTTCGGCTTTATGGTTAACCGGCATGGCGGCCAATCCTGTAGGGGTAGGAATTGCTGCTGAATTTGGCGTAAACATGAATTTTGGAAATTGGGTCTTTGTGGCTTCGGTACCTTGTATTATAGCGCTTATTGCCATTCCCTTCGTATTATACAAACTGTTTCCGCCCGAGAATAAATACACGCCTGAAGCTCCCGAAATGGCAAGGAAGGGATTACTGGAAATGGGACCTATGAGCATGCAAGAATGGATCATGGGTAGTACATTTTTTGGCATGATACTCCTTTGGATATTTTCCCCGGTTTTGAATATCAATCTGGCCATTGTTGCCTTTCTGGGGTTATCAATCTTAATATTAGCTAAAGTATACACCATAGAAGACATCCGACAAGGTGGTGGAGATGCGCTCGAAACCTATATTTGGTTCGCTATTTTATACATGATGAGTACGGCATTGAATGATATGGGATTTATGAAGATTCTTGGCGCTCAGTTAGCAACATATCTAATTGATTATCATTGGATTACTGTTTACGTCTTATTAATAGTTTTGTATATTGTAATACACTATCTGTTTGTGAGTCAAACAGCACATTTGCTTGCTTTGTATGCTGTTTTTTTACAAGTGGCCGTTAATGCCGAAGTACCCGCAGCACTCATGGCTTTTATGCTCTCGTTTGCTACTAATTTATTTGCTGCAATTTCACCTCAGGCTTCCAGTTCTAATGTTCTATTTGTTGGGAGTGGCTTTTTACCATCTAAAGATATCTATAAACAAGGTGTGGTCATTACAGTCTTGAATACGGTAATCTTCCTTCTTGCCACACCTTGGATTATGTGGGCTTCATCATTATAATAGACTTTTGATCATCAAGTAAATTATTAATAAG
>JAHHKH010000297.1 GCA_018679695.1 Maribacter sp. | reverse complement strand
CATCCAAACCAAAAGCTTTGTCCTGGGCATGAACGCCTTGTGAAGGGTCAAAGTTATTCGTGGTACCCTCATTTAACCTTCTTCCATCGGGAATATCAGCTGAAAAAGCAGGCATCAAAAGGGCAGTTGAATTAAAATCCTGTCCAAAAGCCGCTTTTGGATTTTCCCAATCGGTTGCGGCCACTCCAGTATATCGGTTAGTGAAATCATCAAGTAATTTTCCATAAAACTTGATATAGCCATTGCTATGCCTTTTTTGAATGTTGAATTTGAGCTGTCCGCCCTTACTAAGGGTAAAAGGTGTATTGCGGGCTCCTTCGTCTGTTCTGTAATGTCCGCCTAGGTTATATGACCAATTTTTACCTAAGGGTCCCCCTAAATATCCATCGATTCGTACCATTGAATTGGCATCTCCTTGCAAACCTCCTTGAAGTCGTAAAGCCCCTTCGAAAACTTCGGTAGGACCTCGTGAAATAAAGTTGTAAATACCGCCAGGGCCATTCAATGCCGTAATTGCAGCACTACCCCCTCTTACTGCTTCTACTTTTTCCGTTGTTAGGTCCAATCGATGAAAAATATCAGGACCATAATAGGAGTGTTGGACAAGACTAACGGGTAGACCATCTTCTTGAAGTGAAACATAATACCATCCCATATCATCCTCTGCAGACGCTGAGATGCCGCGTGCATATACTTTGGTAAATACTTCACCCGCTGAGGGATCCGTAAATGTGCCGGGAATGGCTTGTAATACATCGGCAGCCCCTCTAGGAAATACTTGTTGCAAGGCCTTTGAGTCTATTGTTGTTATCGCGGTGCTCGATGAAAGCTTTCTACGCGGTTCAAAAGTGCCAGTAACCACTACACTTTGTAAGGCCAGTGGGTCCTCTTTCAAAACAATATCGAGTTCAATGTCCTTATTTTGGATACTTATTCGCTGACGATATGTTTTAAATCCGAGATATGATATTGTTAATGTAAATTCACCGGTATCCAAATCTGTGAACTCGAAAAAACCTTGATTCGTTGAAGTCGTAAAATAACCGCCAGGATTAATCAAAACATGTGCTCCGGCCAGCTGAGAACCCTGTAAATCCTTAATCTCGCCCCGAACGGCCATTTGACCCGAAACCAGAAAAGTCATAAGAAAAAATATAAGGAATAGGTGTACGATTAACCCTTTATTGATCATAGGTTCTGTTTAAGAGCACAAATTTAATATTATACTCAAGCAATGCAACAAAGCTGTAATAAGAAGTCGTATCTGGACGGAATTTAATTATATAAGACCGACTTCTTTTCCGCAAGTTCCATTAAAAAGCTAATGACATAGATCATTGCATATCGAAGCATACATCGGGACCTTTGTTCAATAAAGTTTCAAAGCAATGAAAACCTATATTAAAAAGTTCAGTGAAATCGCAATTAGTGATTTACCTTATGTGGGAGGTAAGAATGCATCTTTAGGTGAAATGTATAACCAATTGATTTCCAAAGGTGTAAAAGTCCCAAATGGTTATGCCACTACTTCCCGTGCATTTTGGGATTTTTTGGATGAAAACTCCCTAAGAAAACAATTGGAAAAGCAATTGATGCAATTGGATACGAATACCTACTCCAATCTTCATACCGTTGGTCAAAATGCCCGAAAATTGATTTTAAACGGACAATTCTCTGCTACATTATCAAAGGCAATCTTGGATTCATACCGCCATCTTTGCGATAACGAGCCCTGTGCTGTTGCCGTACGTAGTAGTGCCACTGCAGAGGATCTTCCCCATGCGAGTTTTGCCGGGCAACACGATACCTTTTTGAACATTAAAGATGAAGCAGCACTTCTTGAAGCCGTTAAAAAATGTTTCGCTTCGCTATACACTGATCGCGCCATTAAATACCGCAACGAAAAAGGCTTTAAACATCGTGATGTAGCACTTTCGGTTGGAATTCAAAAAATGGTTCGTGCAGATTTGGGATGTTCGGGAGTAGGGTTTACCATCGAACCAGAATCGGGTTTTGAAAATGTGATCTTGTTATCAGGGGTTTGGGGTTTAGGCGAAAACATAGTTCAGGGGGTTGTCAATCCTGATGAATTTTATGTATTTAAACCTACTTTGGAACTAGGGAAGTATCCTATTCTCCAAAAAAAATTGGGTGATAAAAAATTGACCATGATCTACTCCAAAAGCAAGGAAGCGGATACCACAAAAAATATTCGTACCCCAAAATCACGGCAGCAACAATTTGTACTGACTATCGAGGAAGTGATCAAACTTGCCAAATGGGCGATGCTAATTGAAAACCATTATAAGAAACCCATGGATATAGAATGGGCCAAGGACGGCATCACAAATGAATTGTTCATCATACAGGCCCGACCAGAAACCGTACACCATCATAAGGACAAGAACATCCATATCGTTTATAAATTGTTGGAAAAAGGACGGGTATTGACATCAGGAAATGCAGTAGGCTCTAAAATAAAAGTTGGGATACCGGTAACATTACAATCCCCTAAAGGGGCTAGAAATCTAACCGACGACCATATTATAGTCACAGACACCATTACACCCGATTGGGATCCCCTATTGAAACAGGTCGGCGGTATTGTTACCAATAAGGGTGGGCGTACCAGTCATGCAGCTATTGTTGCCCGAGAACTAGGTGTTCCTGCAATCGTTGGTTGTGGTAATGCTACCAATGCCCTTACTGATGGAGAAGCCATTACCTTATCCTGTGCCGAAGGGAAAACAGGTCATATCTATGCAGGTGAACTTGAATTTGCCCAAGAAAAAATAAATTTTTCAGGAATTAGGATGCCACAGACCGAGGCCAAAATGATTTTGGCCGATCCCGAAAATGCCTTTCAGTTATCATTCTATCCTAATAATGGTGTTGGGCTATTGCGAATGGAATTCATCATTACCCATTCGGTGCAAATACATCCCATGGCCTTGATCAAATTCAAGGAACTAAAAAATAATGCGGTAATCAAAAAAATCAATACTATTACTAGTGCCTATAAAAAGAAGGAAGATTATTTTATAGATCAACTCTCCCAAGGAATAGCAACCATTGCCGCTGCCTTTTACCCTAAAGAGGTCATCGTTAGGTTGAGCGATTTTAAAACCAACGAATATGCAAACCTTATCGGAGGAGAGGACTTTGAACCCAATGAAGAAAACCCCATGTTGGGCTTTAGAGGTGCATCAAGGTATTATAGTGAACTTTATAAAGAAGGTTTCGCTCTTGAATGTGCCGCTATCAAAAAAGTACGTGAAATTATGGGCCTCTATAACCTTAAAGTAATGGTTCCTTTCTGCAGAACCTTGGAAGAAGGTAAAAAAGTCATTGACCGTATGCACGAAAATGGATTGACTCGTGGTGAAAACAGTCTCGAGATCTATACCATGGTAGAGATTCCGAGTAATGTCATCCTTGCAGAGCAATTTGCCGCTATTTTCGATGGTTTTTCCATTGGTTCCAATGATCTTACGCAACTGACCTTGGGGATAGATCGGGATTCGGAAATTATGGGTAAGTTATTTGATGAAAACGATCTTGCAGCCAAACGCATGATTTCAATGGCGATACAATCGGCGAAAAAAACCAATACCAAAATAGGGCTTTGTGGCCAGGCACCTAGTGATTTTCCGGAATATGCCAAGTTTTTGGTCGAAGAAGGAATCGATAGTATTTCCTTTAACCCCGATGCCCTCTTACAAGGCATTGAAAATATAAACAAGGCAGAAAAAAGCCTTATGAAATTTGGATTGCACGCCTAAAAAGGACCCGCGTTTTCTACAACCTTAGATCCTTATGGTCAAAGGGCATGCTTAAAATAAAATAGTTGGTGGTTAGAGCCTCTAAAACTCAAAAGAGGAACCTTCCCATAGGACTCCATTTTTTTGACAAGGTCCCGATGGAACCATTTTTTAACGATGCTTTTATGCCCCCGTTCCAACATGACCATCAAGTCGGCATTTATATCGCCCAAATAAATCCTTAAGGTGTTGAAAATATCCTCTGAAAATAATACTTCAAAATCAATGCGCTCATAACTTACTTTTTCTTTAAGGGTCTTTTTAAACCATTCCATTTGCAAATCGCCTTGATATTCCTTTTGTGTAGCAATATGGACTATTTTTATAACGGCATCGAACTGGTCTGCCATTTCGGCTAATTTGCGGATGGCATACACATCCTCCTCCTCAAAATCCGTGGCATAAACAATAATCTTTGGTTGGATATAACTTGTATTCGTTGGAATGGACAGAACAGGACAGGGTGCTTTTTCGATAAGATGCTTTGTGGTACTTCCCATGATCATTTCACGAATAACACTACCTCCCTTCATCCCCACAACAATTAAATAGGCATGCCATTCCTCTGCTGTGGCGATTATTCCCTTAACCACTGAATTATTTTCCACCGCTTGTAATTGTATGTTCGGATTTTTCCAGACATTACCCAAATGTTCCTGGCAAAATTCCTCAAGTTTGGTACGGTGCATTTTAAAGGCACTCTCTTCGGTATGGGGGAAGGGTTCATCAAGTCCTTCCATACCTATTATAGTTGGATAATTGAACACATGGGCGACTACCAAACGTGTTTCCATTTGTTCTGACATCTTATAGGCATATTTCAGAGCAGCAACGGAGTTATTGGAAAAGTCAGTGGTATACAGGATTGTTTTCATTTTTGCATATTATTTAAGTACGTTACACCAATTAAGATGGAAATCACGAATTCATGATCTTGATTTGACCTCCGACATTTTTACAAATTCCACCCTTCGGTTATTGGCTTTGCCCTCGGGGGTATCGTTCGTATCGATCGCCATGCTTTCCCCAAATCCCTTAGCGCTCAATCGCTTTTCCGAGATGCCCATTGCAATAAGCTGCTGCATAACGACATCTGCCCTTTTTTCTGAAAGTTTCTGGTTGAAATCGTTATCACCATCGCTATCGGTATGGCCCTCAACACTGAAATTAATTTCGGGATACTTGGACATAAGCTTGTAAATCTCATTAATGACTCCCATCGACTCGGGTTTAAGGGTAGCTTTGTTTACATCGAAACGTATGCCATTGGCCACGATTTTACCATCTTGTAGAAATCTATCATAATACTTCACACCGCCTTCGGCAAGCCTGAAATTCTTAATATAGTAGCGTTTGGAATCTTTAGAAAAATAGGCATGAAGTGAGATACCACTGGGATTGAAATCCAAATGAGGAATATTTATAAGCCTAGTTTCATCCATATAGGCCTTCATTTTACCATTGGTATACGCTATTGAAATATGCGCCCATTTATTTTGCACTGATTCCTTATTGGGTAAACTACTTTGGGCCGGTCTTAGGTCCATGGACTCAGGTCTAATATTCAGATTGGAAGTGTATTTAGCGGGTGGCCTTTGGTTTTTCCGGTCATAAAAATAGACGGTAAAGGCGTTTCTATCAGGAATAAAGAGGTCAAACTCAATAGTAAAGACGTCAGGTAAGTAATCCTTTTCCGGGTTCTTTAAATAGGGAATGATCATCGCTTGACCCCCTCTGAACATAATTACATTTTCCCCACCAAATTCGGCGTTTTCAACGTTTCCCTGATTAAGGTCCCAACGCGATGGGAACTCCCCATTCTCCTCATTTTCGTGGTTATCCTCAAAAATAACTTTGTCACCGGGGACAAAATCATATTTTGCCCAGACCAATTTTGGTTCTTGATCGGCTGTTGGCTCTTGAGCTTTTATCTGCTCCTCTTCTTTGGTCTCTTTGGTTTGTTTTTCCTCAGGTACGGGTTCTTCCTTTTCCCCCTCTATAGCTTTATCAACCTCTTTTTCTACTTTCTTTTCGACCTTTCTTTTTAATTTACCCAAAATTTGTGCTTCCACGGTTATGGGTACCTGAAGAAATAGGCCGACTATTAGGACTATTAGTAATCTTTTCATGATCTTATGTTTTTTCAATATAAGATCAAAGCTAATACCTCGCTTCCTAATAGTAAATGACCTAGATCATACAGCTCGCATTACCTACTTTATTTCCATATACTCCTGCCCTAAGATCAAGATAAATTTTTCTTTTCAGTACCCTTTTTTCTTATTATTGATCGTATTACGGATTTTTAAAACCGGTAAGTAACCCGCTTTGTTTTAACTAAGCATATATTTCCATGATTTCCTTCTTGAATTTCTCGCGTATTACCCGTCTTTTTAGTTTTAATGTCGGAGTCAATTCCGACTCGGATTGGTCTTCATGTAGTGGGAGCCAAGGGGAAGAAATCAAACGAAATTTCTTAATCTGTTCTATATGACTAAATTCAGGATTGTATTTATCGATTACTTTCTGATATTTTTTTATCACCTTTGGATGCATTGCCATTTGCTTTAAACTGGTCCATTCCAATTTTTTATGGTGGCACCAGTTTTTCAAGGCTTCCTCTGCCGGTACAATAAGGGCAGAGACAAATTTCTGTTTATCCCCTACAACCATCATTTGCTCAATTAGAAAATCTTCCCTGATTCTATTTTCAATAGGAGCTGGAGCCACATATTTACCTCCAGAAGTCTTCAATAATTCTTTCTTTCTATCGGTTATCTTTAAAAATTCCTGCCCTTCTGGACCTTTGACCATCTTTCCTACATCACCTGTACAGAACCATTTTCTACCGTCAATCTCCTTGAAAACTTGCTTATTAATTTCTGGTTTTTTATAATAACCAGACATTACATTGGGTCCTATGGCCAGAATTTCACCTTCATCCTCATTGTAATCACCTCCCAATTTGTCGATTAGCAATTCGACCCCATCAATAACCCTTCCTACCGTACCAAGCACCGCGCCATTCGGTTCCATGCTGTTGGCCGTCAAGGTTGGGGCCGTTTCTGTAAGACCGTAGCCTTCGCGTATATTGATTCCTGCGGCACAAAAAACACGCATGATCTTTAAAGGACAAGGAGCAGCCCCTGTGAAAATCAGTTTTACATTTCCTCCGAGAGCAGTTCGCCATTTACTGAATATCAACTTATCCGCTATGCTCCATTTTAGTTTGGCAATTAAAGAAAGCTTTTGTTCAAGTTCAAAAGAATCAGTAAGGCCCAATGCCCAAAAGAACAGCTTCCGTTTAACACCTTCGAAAGCAAGACCCTTATTATAAATGGCTTCGTATATTTTTTCCAAAAGTCTTGGCACTGTGGTAAAGGCCACAGGTTTAATGGCCATCAAATCACCATTTGGTCCACTTAGATTATCCGTAGCACAGAAGTAAACACTCACATTTCGATAGCAATAGGCGAAAGAAACCACTCTTTCGAATATATGGCACAAGGGAAGAAAACTAATAACTTTATCACCCGGTGCAGTAGTGAGAAGTGTTGAAGTTTTGAGAATGACATGCATGATATTGCCATGGGTCAACATGACCCCTTTCGGATCCCCTGTTGTACCTGAAGTGTAAATTATGGTAACGAGGTCCTCACCTTTAATCCCCTGTCTTATTCTTTCTACTTCGGCCAAGCTTTCTTTATCGAATATAGATTTCCAAAAAGGATTCGTACTTGTCTTTTCAAAAGTGTAAATATGAGTTAAGCTGGCAACATTTTTTTGGGTATTCGAGAGTTTGTCGTTAAGATCAAGACCTCCGCAAAATGCCACTTTAACTTCAGCCTCATTCAAAATATACTCATATTCTGAAGTGCTGATTGTTGGATATAACGGAATACTGATCATGCCGGCCATTTGTATGGCATAATCCATAATCAACCATTCTGGTCTGTTCTTATAAGAGACAATGGCTATTTTGTCTCCAGGTTGAAGACCTAGTTTTAACAGACCGGAAGCCGCCTGTTCGGAGGCTTCCAAAATTTCTTGGGTACTATATGATTTCCAATTTCCTGTATCATCGCGTCCACTAATGGCAACTTCTAAAGGATAGGTTTGTAATTGGTTATAAAGGAGGTCAAAAAGACGGGTCATCGGTTTGGTTTATGATTGGTATTGGTTGAATTTACAAAATAAATCACATTCCAATACCCTTTGAATTTCCTGTACACCAAAACAAGTATTATTCGAACATAAGGCTTATAAATTCTGCCACGCAGGCAGGTTTATCATGCCCGTTTATTTCTACCACGCAGTTCCAAGTCACCCTAAGGCCATTCTCTCCATACGGCTCAATTGATCGGATATCACCGGTCAAGCGAACACGACTATCTACTAGAACAGGGCTTGGAAAACGAACTTTGTTCAAGCCGTAGTTTACTCCCAATGTGACAGATTTGATACGTAGGAGATCCCCCAATAGTTTAGACAAAAGTGCTACAGACATAAAACCATGGGCCACGGGTTTTTTAAAAGGAGAATACTTTTCGGCCTTGGCCACATCTACATGGATCCATTGGAAGTCCATCGTTGCCTTGGCAAAATCATTGATCATTTCCTGTGTGATTGTAAGCCAATCCCCACTTGGGAAGGGCTTACCTTCCATTGCCCTAAAGGATTCAAAATTTTCAAGTTCTAGTTTTGCCATAGTATACCAATTATCTTGAAGTTCCCCCGTCGATCGTTAAGCAAATCCCTGAAACAAACCGTGCCTCATCTGAAGCAAGATAGAGGTATCCATAGGCGATGTCAATAGGCTGGGCCACCGTGCGAAGGGGTATACTTGCCTTGATGGTCTCAAAATGTTCTTCGGGTATTTGCTTTACCATATCGGTCATCGTAAAACCGGGCGCAATGGCATTGGCAGTAATACCGTGTTTTCCAAATTCTACAGTCCAGGTCTTGGCCATGGCAATAACGCCTGCCTTGGTCGCCGCATAATTGGTCTGCCCAAAATTACCGCGCAAGCCTACATTGGATGCTGCACTGACAATTCTACCATATTTATTGGCTTTCATATAAGGCACAACAGCTTGGGTACATAAAAATACACCTTTGAGGTTCACTTCAATCACTGCATCCCATTCGGCTTCGCTCATTTTTTCGAGCGTACGGTCCCGCGTTATGCCAGCATTATTGATAAGAATGTCAATCTTTCCATAATTCTTGTTCACCTGCGAAAATACGTCCTCAACCGCTGACTTATCCGTTACCGAAACCGAATGGTATTCTGCCTTTCCCCCCTCCGCTGTGATACCATCGGCAACGGCCTGGCCCTGAGGCAAAAGATCCAAAATAACTACCGTGGCTCCTTCCCTGGCAAATAGTTCAGATACAGCCTGACCAATACCCCGGGCACCACCTGTAATTATCGCGATTTTATCTTTTAGTCTCATATTGTGTTACTTTGATTATTACTAATTTTTAAGGTCTTCCTAATCTATTTTATTTGGACTACTAGCTTTCCCCTTACCTTGCGACCCATGATTTCTTCTAGGGCTTTAGGCGTATCCTCTAATTTATAGGTTTTATGGATGTGGGGATTAATTTTTCCTTTTTCGTGCCACTTCATCAAAGCTTTGGTATTCTCCATATTCGCCTTAGGATTTCCTTGGGCAAAACCACCCCAGAATACCCCGACCAGCGAAGCCCCTTTTAGCAGGGGAAGGTTTAATGGCATTTTGGGGATCGTTCCTGCTGCAAAACCAACAACAAGAAACCTTCCGTTCCAAGCAATCGCCCTGAAAGCTTTCTCCGAATACTCCCCTCCAACCGGGTCATAGATGACATCCGCACCTTTACCCCCTGTCAGTTCCTTAATGGCAGCCTTTAAATCCTTTTTGCTGTAATTGATGGTATGATCCGCACCATATTCGCCACAGAGATCTAATTTTTCATCTTTAGAAGCCGCTGCAATTACCTTTGCTCCCATCAACTTACCCAGCTCCACGGCGGCAAGACCAACACCACCGGCAGCGCCTAAAACCAATAAGGTTTCTCCCCCTTTGAGCTTGGCACGGTCTTTCAGGGCATGATAAGAGGTACCATAAGCCATCATAAAGGATGCCGCAACGGGGAATCCCATTTGTTTTGGTTTAAGAAAACATGTATTGGAAGGTACAACTACCTCTTCGGCCAAAGCACCAAAGGCAACAAACCCAAAAACCTCATCGCCCTTTTTAAGATGGGATACTCCTTCACCAACCTCTTTTACAATCCCTGCAATATCACTACCTGGCGTAAAGGGCAATTTAGGTCTAATTTGATATAGTCCTTGAATAATCAAGGTGTCTGGGAAATTAATGCCGCAGGCCTTTACAGCGACTACAACCTCCTTGGTCCCTGGCTCGAGGCTTGGCACTTCTTCAACAACCAAACTCGATGGTGGTCCAAATTCCTTACATAGAACTGCCTTCATGCGTTACTCATCTTCAATTACTTTTAATACCAATTTACCCAGTTTTTCCCCTGTGAAAAGTCTATTATAGGTCTGTGGAAAATTTTCTATCCCTTCATATATGGCTTCCCGACTTTTCAATTTCCCTTCTGCAAGCCAGGTACCCATGGCCATGGCAGCCTCCCCATACCTATTTGCCCAATCGAACACGACCATACCTTGCATTGTTGCCCGGTTGACCAGTAAGGATAGATAATTACTGGGTCCCTTTATAGCAGTCCTATTATTATACTGTGAAATAGCGCCACAGATAACTACCCTGGCGTGCATACGCAACATACCCAGTGCACAATCCAAAATATAACCCCCTACATTGTCAAAATACACATCAAGGCCCTTGGGGCATTCTTCTTTCAACCGGCTTCTTACATCTTCGTTTTTGTAATCAATAGCGCCATCAAAGCCCAATTCTTCGACAATATATTTGCATTTATCGGGTCCACCGGCAATTCCGATTACCCTGCATCCTTTTAATTTTGCTATTTGGCCTACGATACTACCCACCGCACCTGCAGCTCCGGAAACTACCACAACATCGCCTTCTTTGATCTTACCTACTTCGAGAATACCAAAATATGCGGTCATTCCGGGCATTCCCAAGGTGCCAATATAAGTTGGGAGCGGTGCTAACTTCGGATCCACCATATACAGATCATTACCATCCGATACTGCATACTGCTGTACACCCCCAAAGCCTGATACATAATCACCGACTTTGAATTTCGGATTGTTTTTGACTGCCACCACTTCCCCCACGGAACCAGCCCGCATCACTGAACCAATAGCCATAGGTTCAATATAGGATTTACCTTCATTCATCCATCCTCGCATAGCGGGGTCTAATGAAATATAATGTTGTTTTACCAAAATCTCGCCCTCTTTTATTTCGGGAATGGGATTGGTAACCAGTGACCAGGTCGAAGCATCGGCCGCTCCTTGCGGTCTTTTTACAAATAGAAGTTGTTTATTCATGTCTTTTATTTTTTCTTTTTATTGGAAAAGCTTTGCACATAGGCCTCCATCTTTGCTCGAATTTCGGGTTTCCACCACAAGGTTGCGGCTTCTTTAAGGGAATTCCCAGCATTCTGGTCAAGTCTGTCGATCCAATGCTTTCGGAGCTTCTGTTTTGTATTGACCCAAATTTCTTGATCTGCCTTCATATACTGTAGCATTTTATGTTCTGCACGATCCAGCAGCTGTTTCAAGGGAAACAAGGCATCTACCAAACCACAGTTTACTGCTTCTTGAACTGAAAGCAGTTTCCCTTCCAAAATATATCGATTTGCCAGACCTTCCCCTATCCAAAAAGTATAGGCCTCGATTAAATCCTGGGAAATTTGAATATTTACGGCAACCTCATTAAGGCCAATCACATACTGATCCCCGGTTGCCATATAGCGATTGTCACAAGTCACTGCCAGAACACATCCCCCAGCCGGTGCATGACCGGTAATTGCCGAAATAAATGGTTTTGGGAACCGCACGAGGTCCTGGTAAAGGCTACCGAATGCACCAAAGAAATTATTGATCTGCGATTCGTTGTACTGAATCAGATCAATCAAATCCAAGCCTGCTGAAAAATAGTGGGGTTGCCCTATTAGGATTACCCCTCTGACTGCCTTATTCTTCTGTAGCTCCCGAAATGTTTGTCGGAGTTCCTGTACCATTTCATGATTAATGGCATTCACCTTGCCACGGTTCAGTTGCACAATGGTGTAGCCTTGTTTTTCTATTAGTTGTAGTGTATTCATCTTGGGTGTATTACTACTATTCAAAGCAATGAGGTCCCCCCATCCAACGTAATGGTTTGACCGGTAATATATTTTGAATTATCGGAAGCTAGCCATGCGATGGCTTCGGCAATTTCGTTAGCCTCTCCGAACCTGTCCATGGGAATGAGTCGCTTTAGCGTATTTTCCATATCCGGTTTAGAGTTTAACAATTGGTCTAAAAGTGCCGAATGCGTGTACCCTGGGCATACTGCGTTGATTCTGATATTCTTGCGACCATATTCCAAAGCTGCTGATTTGGTCATCCCTACCACAGCATATTTACTTGCACTGTACGATAGGTTGTATCCTGAAGGTTTTAATCCCGCCAGCGAAGCGACATTCACAATGTTTCCAAAGCCTTGCTTCATCATTTGTTCCAAGGCCACTTGCATACAATAAAAAACACCGGTTTGATTTACAGCAATCACATTGTGCCAATCTTCATGGGTATGTTCGGCAGTCTTCTTTTGATTTTTGCCTCCGATACCGGCATTATTGATCATAACATCCAATCGGCCATATTCTTCCACTGCTTTAGAGACCAACGCCTCGACTTCCTCAAATTTTGTGACATTGGCTCTTACTGCAAAAGAACTACCACCTTTTTTAGCTATCCCATCGACTGTTCTTTGGGCCCTTTTCATATTCATATCGGACACTATGACCTTTGCGCCATGTTCTCCCATTAATGAAGCTGTTGCTGCTCCAATACCGCTGCCTGCACCCGTGATGACCACAATTTTATTCTTTAATTCCATAGGTATTAAAACATTAATAAAGATTGTCAATCCGTTTTTTCTGAATCGCCTGCCATGCTGTATCACAACACAAAGCCGAAACTTTGTTCAATTGGGCAAATCTAGCATCGGTAGTATGCCCATGCTTGAACCTATAATAGATTTGCTGGGCAATCACAGCGATCTTAAAAAGCCCGTAGGCAAAATAGAAAGTAAGGTTGTTCACATCCCGACCACACTTTATCGCGTATTGTTGAACAATTTGCGTTCGGGAAGGATTGCCTTCCATTACCGTTGGGGAAGGTAAGCCATGTTTTATGAAATCAGCATCTTTTGAAGTGGTCCAATACGCTAGGGATGTTCCTAAATCCATCAAGGGGTCCCCCAAAGTGCACATTTCCCAATCCAAAATAGCCGCTACTTCCTTCCATTCGTCATTGGCAAAGACAATATTATCATATTTATAATCATTGTGGATCAAGCTAAAATTATACTGTTTCGGTTGATGCCCTTCCATCCAATCCATAACCTTTTCGGCAGATGCCACTTTCTCTGTTGCTGCAGCGGAGTATTGTTTTCCCCAGTTGGCCACTTGCCTTTGAACATAGCCTTCTGGTCTGCCCAAAGATTCTAATCCTGCTGCTGTATAATCCACTTGGTGCAAGGTTACAAAAGTATCGAGCCAGGTATCCGCTATAGTTTTAAAAGCAATGGGCGATATCTTTCGTTCTCGAGCCTCATTGGCAGTTAAGATAATACCTTCCACTTTATTCATAATATAGAAGGGAGCGCCTAGGATATCAGCATCTTCGGAATACGCATAGGCCTTGGGCGTTTTACTGAAAACCTCATGTAGCTTATAGAGAACCTTGAATTCCCTACCCATATCGTGCCCCCGTTTTGGGGCTGAAAAGGGTGGTCGCCGGAGTACGTATTCTTTTTCCTCAATTTTTAGCAGATAGGTCAGATTGGAATAGCCATTATAAAACTGGCTTATGGTCATTGGGCTTTTTTCACTGGTGATCAACTCCTGCCGTACCAAAAAGCGCTTCAAGTTTTTTTCTTGAAGTTCTTCCCCTTTTCGAACGGTCTTGGTGAGCTCTTTATTAGACATGCCCGTTTTCCGTATATTTTTTTATCGTATTTTTTCCGAGTTGACTTAGATGTACCTCATCGGGACCGTCTGCCAATCGCAATGTTCGAGCTGAAGCATAATAGTGCGCCAGAGGGGTGTCGCTACAGACCCCTTTACCACCCATAATCTGAATGGCCCTATCGATAACTTTCAACGCCATACTTGGTGCTACGATTTTTATCATGGCAATCAGGTCTTTGGCCTCCTTGTTGCCAACCTTGTCCATTTTATCGGCTGCCGACAATACCAATAGTCTTGTCTGTTCGATCTCACAGCGCGAATGGGCAATTTCCTGGCGTATGCTACTATAGGTAGCCAAGGTTCTTCCAAACGGACTTCGTTCGGTAGCCCTTTGGGACATCAATTCCAAAGAACGCTGCGCCATCCCGATCAAACGCATACAATGGTGAATTCGGCCTGGGCCCAATCGCCCTTGTGCAATCTCAAAACCTTTGCCTTCATTCAATAAGAGGTTTTCCCTGGGTACGCGCACCTTATCCAATATTATTTCTGCATGCCCCTCTGGGGAATCGTTATAACCAAAGACACTCAATGAGCGTTCAATGGTTAAACCCGGAGTCTCCATAGGGACCAAAATCATGCTCTGTTGCAGGTGCCTAGGTGCCTTAAAATCGGTCTTTCCCATAACGATCGCAATCTTGCAATTGGGGTCCATCGCACCTGAGGACCACCATTTCTTACCTGTGATCACGTATTCGTCCCCATCGGCAACAATGGCCGTTTCAATGTTCGTCGCATCAGAGGAAGCCACATCTGGTTCGGTCATTAAAAAGGCGGATCTAATAGTTCCGTCCATCAATGGCCGTAACCATTTGTCCTGTTGTTCTTGGGTTCCGTATTTTGCCAGGACTTCCATATTCCCTGTATCCGGTGGACTACAATTGAAAACTTCAGAACACCAGAGTATCCTGCCCATAATTTCGGCCAAGGGGGCATATTCAAGATTGGTCAGTCCAGGGCTCAACGTACCGTAGCCTTTAGGCAAAAACAAATTCCATAGCCCTTCTTCCCTTGCCTTTTCCTTTAATGCATCAAGGCCTGGCCATTTTTTCCAGGCATTAACCGGATTCCAATGGAAAGCCTCAACTTCTTCTTGAACAGGATGTATGTTTCTTTTTATAAAAAGCTTCAACTTTTCCTGGAGTGCAAAAGATTTTTTACTGTATTCAAAATTCATATTCTTACGCTTTAGTTCACGTCAATAGTTAACCTGAAACCATATATCCCCCATCAGCGACATATACTCCTCCAGTCATATAAGATCCCGCATCAGAAGCCAGAAGCATTACCATGCCTGCCATTTCATCTGGGGCGGCTATACGCCCAAGGGGTAAGGATTTGGTAAAATCACTAACCAATTTCTCGTTTGTCCAAAGACCCTGACTGAATTTGGTCTTGATAAGACCTGGGCAGAGTACTTTGGCACGGATCCCATAACGACCCCATTCTTTTGCCTGGTGTTTGGTAAGCATGATCAATGCTGATTTGGTCGCACTGTAAAGGCCTAGACCAAATCCGGGGCGTAACCCTTCAACCGATGAGATGTTGATAATACTGCCCGCCCCTTTTTCTTTCATATGGGGAAGGGCCAAATTAGAGAGCATCCAAGGAGCCTTGACATTCACGTCCATGATTTTATCGAAGATCGCTTCATCGGATCCTTCCAAGGGGCCATAATAGGGATTGATTGCAGCGTTGTTCACCAAGATATCGATTCTGCCATACGCTTCAATAGTTTTGGCAATAAGCGATTGGCGCTGTTCAGGGTCACCAATATGGCAGGGTAACCCTATCGCCTCAAGACCATTGGTTTTGAATTCCAATGCGACTTTATCCACTGCCTCCTTTTTTCGACTGCTTACCACCACTTTGGCCCCATTCTCGGCCAGGCCTCGAGCAATTGACTTGCCAATACCCTGGCTTGATCCGGTTATTACGGCCACCTTGCCACTTAAATCAAATTTAGAATTTAGGTTTCCCATACTAATATGTTAGCTTGTTTGAATTGAACTTTGCCGCTTTTTATTATTTATTTGCCAATCGATCTTCATTTTATCCAAATACTTTGGTATCCGAAGCCAGTGTCAACACTTCCTTGTTCATTAAAACCTCGGCCAATGCGGTCGACTTTGGAAGTTCGTATTTGAAATAAAACTTCATTGCATGAATCTTATCCTTCAATAATTCGGCAGAATATTGGGTATCTCCCGAAACCAATTCATTTTGGGCTTTTTTACCCATATCCAACCACAACCATCCCATAACAATATTGCCAAAAAACTCCATGAATACGGTCGCATCCGATAGGAAGCGTTGATAATCCCCTTTTTGGGCGAATGGCAATAGAAACTGAAGCACTTGCTGTGCCAATTCCAATTTGGTTCCCAATTTTTCGGCATAAGGTACCAGTTCACTGAATTCGGATGCCCCATTAATGGTCTTCATAATTTCCTCCGATAACAACTGTAATGGTTTTCCATTATCCATGGGAATCTTCCTACCCAAAAGGTCAAGGGATTGGATTCCCGTAGTACCCTCATAAATTGGAAAAATACGGATATCCCTGAAATATTGTTGTAAGATAAAATCGTTACAATACCCATAGCCCCCGAGTACCTGAAGGCCATTACTTACTGAAACAGAACCCATTTCCGAGGGATAGGTTTTGACAATCGGGGTAAGTATTTCCAATAATAAGAGGTATTTCTCCCGTTCCTTTGGATTGGCATGCGTGGTGGAGAGATCGTGGTATTTAGAAGCCAACAGCACTAAGCTCAAGGATCCTTCAGCGACTACTTTTTGAAAGAACAACATTCTTTTGACATCTGGATGATTAATAATCAAGGTTTGCTCTTGTGAAACATCTTTTTTACCAGTAGTGGTCAAATTGCGACCCTGTGGTCTTTCTTTAGCGTAAGACAATGAGGCCCGATAGGCCGCCATAGTTATTGCCGCCGCTCCGCGACCAACGCCGATGCGGGCACCATTCATCATCAAAAACATATACTTTAATCCTTTATTGGGCTCCCCGACCAGCCATCCTTGGCAGTCGTTTTGATCACCAAAGGAAAGGTGTGTTGTACAATAACCTTTTTGGCCCATTTTTTGAAAATCGCCCAAGGTGTTGACATCATTCGGGATTAGTCCACCATTTGCCGAAGGCCTCTTTTTAGGGACTACAAAGAGGGATATCCCTTTAGTACCTGCCGGTGCTCCCTTTATACGTGCCAGAACTAAATGAACAATATTCCCAGCACCCTGATAATCACCTCCTGAGATAAAAATCTTTTGCCCAGAGATTTTATAGCTCTCCCCATTAGGTACCGCAGCGGTGACAATGTCCGATAAGGAACTTCCAGCCTGTGGTTCTGTAAGGCACATAGTGCCACCCCAATCCCCTGTGATCATTTTAGGAACATAGGTATCATTCAATGAAGCATTCCCAAAATGTACGATAAGTTCTGCAGCTCCAAGGGTTAATCCTATATAGCCAGGTAAATGATTATTGGCGGTCTCTTGTATATACGTGGCAGCTGTTACAACCACATTGGGCATTTGTAGCCCGCCTATGTCATAGTCGAACAAGGCGCCGATCAAACCCATTTCACCACCTTTCTTCATGTATTCCCTAACTTGGGAATGAACAATGATTTCACCCTCTTTGTAATGCGCAGCTTGCGCATCCATCTCTCGGAAAAAAGGAAAGAGTTCCTTATCCGAGAAATCCTTGACCGCATTCAAGAAAAGATCCACTGATGCTTGGTCATAGTCGGCATAACGGTCTTGATCGAGAACATTTTGAAGATCGTGTACCTTATAAAGTATAAACTTAAGGGTAGCTAAGTCAATATATTGTTTGGGCATAACGATTTCGGTTTTTGAATTAGGTGTTGTAAGATAACAGTTTTTCGGGGCCAATCCCGTATACCGATTAATTATATTGATAGGCTTG
The DNA here is from genome assembly GCA_018679695.1 of Maribacter sp. Classification (GTDB taxonomy): domain Bacteria; phylum Bacteroidota; class Bacteroidia; order Flavobacteriales; family Flavobacteriaceae; genus Maribacter_A. The sequence goes on along the minus strand of JAHHKH010000297.1, from coordinate 3,928 downwards.
AGGATAATCACAGCAATTTAATCCTATCCTGGTCAACCAATAGTTATTTTTAAGGTCGTGTCTGGATTTACTGCGATTAATAAGCACAGATAATCTATGGTGCTGTGGATATGAAAGTTATGGGGTTCGCTGAAATAACAATACTTGAAGTTTAGTTGTTTGGATTCTTTTCCACAAAAAATAAACTGAAGAAACGGTTTTTATCATTGTCGAACCGTTCTAAAAAAATTTCCTTTTTCCGTGTAAGTCCGTCTTCCATTAAATAGCTCAGCGGCTCGGTAGCATCGAAACTACGAAAGATTTCCTTGGAAACCGCTAAGATGGGAAGCGCCAAGATCATGCCCGAAATTCCCCATAGAATTCCACCGATGAAAAGCCCAAGAACAATGAACAAGGGATTGATTTTTATACTCGGCCCCATTATATTGGGGGAAATAATATTTCCCTCTATCTGTTGAATGATGATATAGAGGATAATCACGGCAACAGGTTGCCAGAGGGTGTCGGATACCATCAACATATAAAAAACGGGCAGGATTCCCCCGATAGAGGTACCCACGTATGGGATGATTTCCAAGAAACCAGCAAGAAAACCCCAAAAATACGGGTAAGGTACACCAATCAACCACAGTCCCGACCCTATCAATAGGCCAAGGATGACTATGACAAGTCCTTGCCCCATCATATAGCGTTTGGTCAGCATCTGGATTTTTATCATAACCTCCTCTACCCTTTCCCTTCTATCAGGTTTTATTTGCGCCAGAAAGAAGTTTTTGAATGCCGTTCGATACAAGAGCATGAAATAAGTGAAGACGACGATCATGACCATATTTGCGACAACATATCCTGTAGATTGCACACTTTCTTGAATAAGGTTGATGGGAATATCGGAAGCGGCCAGAATATTTTCCGATATCCAATTGGAAGTAGATTCTGCATCCATGTTGAACTTTTGATCGAACCAATCGGAAAACAAAGTCATGACATCATTCAACCTACTACGAACTGATGGCAGGTCACCGAAAAGGATCCGCGATTGATTAATAAAAAATAAAAGCACAGCAAAAAGGGGAATCAAGGCTAAAATATAGGATAGGAATATCGACAGGTTCCGCCTGCGTACCCGCTGTTCAAAAAATGCCACAAGGGGCTTTAGCATTAGGGCAAAAAAAAACCGAACACTATAGGAGCGATAATGACCTTTCCAACAATAAGTAACCATACCAAGGCAATAACCATGAAAAGGAAATAAAAAATATTGGCTAGATTAAGGGTATATTTCTGCATGTTGGTTTATGCCTAGTATTTATCGCTTCGTATCTTGGTCTACCGGTTTTTTGTGCAAATTGCGAATGACGTTAAAGCTCAAACTCCAACTCATCATTTTTAAATTCGAATGCATTTTTGGATTTCCATATTTGCCTGCTCTGTGGTGAAACCAAGCCCAATGGCATACTTGAAAATCAGTTTTCTTTCGGACTCATCGATTACATGATCCGCATAGATCATACTGCAGAGGTCATGGAGTCTTTCGATGCGCTCTTCCAACGAATACGGAGGAATCAATGGGTACTTCCTCGGGTTTTTTAATATTTGTTTGGCCTCTTCCTCTGATACATCGAGCTTAAAGGCCAAACGCTTCAAAACTTTTTGTTCTTCCTTGCTGATTGTGCCATCTATCCGGGCCATTTTCACAATAGCGGCGAAATGTGACACATTACTTTCATGCTTTCCGGATTCATATGCTTCTAAAATGGTCATTTCCTCTAGTTTTTAAATTGTTACTTATCCAATATTATCCTGACTTTTTGTATCGGTTATCGAAAGATAATAGGAGGAACTGATTTTTGAAATGACCATAATCAGTTCATCGATTTTTTGTCGTATTCTGGCTAACTTCGGTGGGACCATAAAATTAAACCGATCGCTAACAATACCTATAATCTATTAGCCCGACAAGTAGTTCCTGCCCGACAGGTCATACAGAAGGGCTGGCGGGTTGTGATGGATTTTGAAGATATAAAATCCTTACTTTTAACGAATGGCGTGGATCTTGGGGGAGATCGAGACACCAGCACGCCAATTAGCCCGCTGCTTCGCAGACGGCATCCGCAACGCGATTAAGCCGAACCTTTAGCGTTAATTTTAAAAACACAAGAGCTAAATAGATTATGACCGTAGAAGCATATATTCAATACCGAACGGGAACAACTAAAGTCCCGTTGATTATAAGGAACATGTTCTTGAAACCATTCGTTGCAAATTCATTAAGGTCGTTTTGGAACTATTGGAATCCTGGTTACGGCTTTTTTCTACTCTTCTATTGCTATGCACCTTTACGAAATATTTTTCTTAATTGGATTTCGCTAATTATTACCTTTCTGGTTTGTGGTTTACTTCACGACATACTTTATATTGTACCGATGATCTTTGTTGATGGGCTTGGCTTTGTGTTCCCTTTTATTACGGTTTGGTTTTTGACAATAGCAATTGGAATTTTAATAACCGAATTTCTTCAGATTGATTTTAGGAAAACCAATCAAATATTTCGACCGATTTTTCATTTAGGCTATCTTACAGGCACATTTTGTCTGACAAGATACTTTGACTTATTAATAGGATAATGGAATAAAAACCAATGGTAACAATGTATAACCGCAATTATAACTGACGGTTATACGTATTCCAAGATATAATCCAAATACTTCGTTACCTTTTTTAAGCTGCAAATTGATTTAATGCTACATATGGCGTTCCTCTCCTAATCACGGCAAACGCCCTTGACAAAAGTTTATTTCGAACATTGTTCAATGCAATCATTTTAGGTTTTCCTTGTGCTACTTTTTTCTGATAGTACTTCCTTAATTCCGGGTCATGCTGAATAGCAGATATACTAGCCATACTCAATAGGCTCTTCATTTTCCTATCACCTAGATAATGGCATTTTTTTCGCCTGTGTATACTAGTCCCAGAGCTATATTCAAATGGAGCTGGACCACAATAACTTGAAAATTGGCGCCAGGTACTAAAACGTCTAAAATTATGGGTATGGTAAATAAGCTGTAAGGCTACAACAAAACCAATTCCATGCATCGTCCTCAAAAGTTCATAACTCTTGTGGACTTCCCGATATTCCTTGACAAGAGCGACCATACGACATTCTATGTTTTTTACCTGTTTCGATAAATAATCTATACTTCTGGTCAACACAAGACAGACGGTATCGGTTGACGGACTGCCCAGTAATTGTCTTGACTCTTTCAAAGTACCGATCAATCCTGCTCGATTACGGACCAACTGATCCCGAAGGCCAATCAACCTACCCAATTCTTGATAAAACAAACCCTTTAGCTCACTTGGCTCAAGTTCCTCTCTATGAAGCCATGCATAACGGGCTATAATCTCAGAATCAACCTTATCGCTCTTCTCACGGACCAAACCACATGAGCGTTTAATCTTAATAGGACTCTCCTCTACATAAACAATATGTTGACTTGTGAGATAAGTAGACAGCTTCAATGAATAATTACCTGTATTCTCAAAACAGTAAAAAACCGAGCCTTTACCTGTTTGTTGCGAAACCCATTTCAACATTGATTTACACCCCCTTATATCATTGCTAAAAACCTTATGTTTCATCGCCAAATAACATCTTACATCCAAGGTGTTTTTTGATACATCTATCCCTACTGCCTCATCATAATTTTTCATACTTTTAAGAATTATTGATTAATAATAATCGCTTTAACTATTTCCTTTATCAGGTTCTTTTTAACCTAGTATTCCAATTGGTTCTTTGCGATTGTTGAGAAGGTAAGAGGACTAGTACGTGTATAGGAGCGCAACTCTAAAGACCGTTTTAGTTCTCCTCTTTCTTCTCTTTTAAAGTTAATAGCTATTAACTTTAATTACTAATTGTAAATTAAAG
>JAHHKH010000316.1 GCA_018679695.1 Maribacter sp. | reverse complement strand
ATAGGGCGCCATATTAGGATTCCACTTTCTTGTTAGGTGGCCAAAATGCACACCTGCTTCCAATAAATCTTTAACTTCGACTTTCGCCATTTTAATTTTAGTTTACGTTCTTATGAATTAGCAATGCTAGGGTGGTACCATGCCCAGTGCGTGGAGCCCCTAACATTTAGATGCTAAACTAATTTACCCGTATTTGATTCTTTATTGAATCCAATTTTACATTGGAAATGAAAATCGGGATTTTTTAATTGTCCCTTATAGGGACTTTCAATGAACTAGTTTAATACTGAACTCGTTTCAGTAAATGTTGAATATGAATTGATGCTGAAATAATGATCAGCAAGATTATTATCGTTTTGAGAACTGGAACTTCTTACGCGCCTTCTTCTGTCCGAATTTCTTACGTTCGACCATTCTTGGATCACGTGTTAATAGACCTTCGGGTTTAAGCGCAGTCCTATTTTCCTCATCAATCTCACACAATGCCCTCGAAAGTGCCAATCTGATAGCCTCGGCCTGACCAGTGATACCTCCGCCATATACATTGACCTTAACATCATAGTTGTCTTCGGTATTGGTCAAGGCAAATGCTTGCTTTACTTTGTATTGAAGTGTTGCCGTAGGAAAATAATTGTTCAAATCCCTATCATTGACAGTAATATTTCCTTTGCCATCTGAAAGATAAACACGTGCAACAGCCGTTTTTCTTCTACCAATTTTATGAATTACTTCCATTATTTAAGGTCGTTTAAATTTATTGCAGTTGGTTTTTGAGCTTCTTGATTGTGGTCAGGACCTACATATACCTTAAGGTTTCTGAAAAGATCTGCGCCTAATCTGTTTTTAGGAAGCATACCCTTAACTGCTTTTTCAACTATTGTAGCTGGATTTTTGGCTAACATTTGCTTAACAGTTGTTGTACGTTGCCCTCCTGGGTAACCCGTGTATCTACTGTATATTTTGCTATCCCATTTATTCCCTGAAAGGGTTATTTTTTCTGCATTGATGATAACAATGTTATCACCGCAATCAACATGGGGAGTAAAATTGGGTTTGTGTTTGCCCCTAAGTAATTTAGCAACTTTAGAAGCAAGACGCCCCAATGTCTCTCCTTCGGCATCAACCAACAACCACTGCTTATCAACAGTAGCTTTATTGGCAGAAATAGTCTTGTAGCTCAATGTATCCACACTAATATTTTTATTGATTAAATACTTCAATCCCGTTAAACGGGCTGCAAATGTACAATTATTATATAGAAATACAAATGCTTAGATCCGATTATTTTTTTGGTTTTATGATTGCACCAAAGCGTCCATTTTGTTTTAGCTCACCCCGGATTGTTTAAGTGTTAAATAAACCTTAAAGTAATTGATAAAGTGTAACGATTCCTTAGGATACAAGTCTTTTAATAACACATCGATCATCCGAAATTTAGAAATGAAATCCAACTTTCTTTTATTTTGTGCCTTATTCATATTCCTGATGGATATAAACGCGCAAGACTCCACAACCGTTGTGCCTAAAAGAAGTTATACGACCAAGGGGCTATTTGGGCAAAAAGCTCCTGTAATTGACGGTTTGCTTAATGATCCCTCTTGGGATATTGTAGCATGGGAGAATGATTTTATCGAAGCGCGACCTGATGAAAATACCGAACCTAGTAATCAAACCCGGTTTAAAATAATATATGATCAAAAGTTCATATATATTGGTATTCAATGTTTGGACAATGAGCCCGATAAAATTGTTAAACGACTTTCCCGTCGCGATACTTTTGATGGGGATTGGATTGGGGTCTTTATCGATAGTTATTATGACAAACGAACCGCATTCGGATTCATCGTTTCTGCAGCAGGGGTAAAGGGAGATGTATTCGAATCGAATAATGGTGGAAACGAGGATGATAGCTGGAATCCGATTTGGTATACTAAGACCAATATTGATGCCGATGGTTGGACGGCAGAGATGAAAATTCCATTAAGCCAATTAAAATTTGGCAAATCCCATGAGCAAGTTTGGGGATTGGAAGTCATGAGAAGACACTTTAGGGAAGAAGAGCGGTCGGTTTGGCAACGATTGCCTCCCGATACCCCTGGTTTTGTGAGTGAGTTTGGTGAGCTTCAAGGCTTGTTGGATTTAGAGCCGCAAAAACAATTGGAAATCCAACCTTATTCTGTTGGGAGCATAAAATCATATGAGGCAGAAGAAGGTAATCCGTTTCGGGACGGTAATGATACTAAGTTGGCCGTAGGTCTCGATGCCAAGATAGGAATAACAAATGACCTTACGATGGATTTGACCATCAATCCCGATTTCGGACAGGTAGAAGCCGATCCTTCAGCTATCGCTTTAGACGGTTTCCAAATCTTTTTCCAGGAACAACGCCCCTTTTTTGTTGAAAACAAGAACATATTCGATTATAGGGTTTCTTCCTCCGAAGCAGGCAATACCTTTGGTTCGGATAATTTGTTTTATTCTAGGCGCATTGGCCGAAGTCCTCAAGGTTACCCCGATACGGCCGATGGGGAATTTGTAGACCAACCGGAAAACACCAATATTATAGGGGCCGCGAAATTTAGTGGCAAGACTAAGAATGGATGGTCAATCGGTGTCTTGGAAAGTGTTACCGCAAAAAAATATGCGAACATAGATAATAACGGACAACGAAGAAGGGAAGTGGTGGAACCTTTGACCAATTATTTCGTTGGAAGGTTGCAAAAAGATTTTAACGACCGCAACACTTTTTTAGGGGGTATTTTTACGGCTACAAACCGTGAAAATCTGACACTTGGATTGGATTTTCTGCATAAATCGGCCTATTCCGGAGGTTTTGATTTTAAGCACCAATGGAATGAACGTGATTGGTATTTAGGTGGGAATCTAATCTGGAGCCATGTAATAGGAAGCCCAGAGGCTATTCAAAATACCCAGGAATCAATAGCACATTTATTTCAAAGGGTAGGAGCGGACCATGTCGAAGTAGACCAAGAGCGAACTTCATTATCCGGTACAGGCGGTAACATACAACTAGGAAAAATTGGTGATGGCCATTGGAAATTTGAGACTGGCGCAACTTGGCGCTCCCCGGAATTGGAATTGAATGATATAGGCTTTCAAAGACGGGCTGATGATATTCGGCATTACACTTGGATTGGTTATCAAACCTTGAAACCAGACAATACCTTTAGAAGAGTAGGGATCAATTATAATCATTGGAGTGCTTGGGACTTTGGGGGTAACCATAACAGTCTTATGTTCAATACCAATTCATGGCAAAATTGGAAGAACAATTGGTTCACAAACCTAGGGTTTAATTATGAACCCATTTCATATTCAAATTTTGCATTGAGAGGGGGTCCTAGATTGAGACAATCCCCTGGATTTAGTTTTTGGAACGGTATTAATATGGACCGACGAAAAGAGTTGAGGTTCAATTTCTTCCATAATGGGAATAAGACCTTTGATGATTCGAATAGCTCCTATAATGCGGAATTCGGTATTATCTATCAACCCATAAATTCCCTCAGAATATCCGCATCACCGGAATACGGAATCAATAAGGACAAACTACAATACATAGACAATTTGGATGTAAATGGGCAGACCAGATATCTAAACGGTACTGTTGATCAAAGGACATTGAGTATGTCATTCCGTCTTAATTATACCATTAATCCCAATTTGACGATCCAATATTGGGGACAGCCTTTTATTTCAAGGGGTCGCTATTCCGAATTTAAAGAGGTCGTGAATCCCTTGGCCAAGGATTTCAATAATAGAATATCGCCTTTCGACGAAAATCAAATTTCATTGGCGAATGATGTGTATTCTGTTGATGAGGACTTGGATGGTATTGTTGATTTTAGTTTTGATGATCCCGATTTTTCATTTGTTCAATTCAGATCTAACCTTGTAGTGCGGTGGGAATATATACCGGGTTCGGAAATTTATTTGGTTTGGTCCCAAGATCTTTCACAATCGGGTAATCCCCAAGAAGGGCTTTTCGATGATCTTAGGGATAATATATTCAATAATGAAAAACCACAGAACATTTTTTTAATAAAGGCTACCTATCGTTTTATCCTATAGAATCGAATTTTTAACACCATACCCTGTTAAAGATTGTTTAAAATAGGCGCAAATGATAATGACCCCTGTAATTTTAGTTTTTATCATATTATAAGCCAATCCTGATAATGAGGAAATACTTACCGTTCTTGCTCCTTATATTAATATACAATATTTCATTTGCTCAAGATTCGACAAATGTGGTCACAAAACGCAGTTATACTGCCATGCCTTTGGAGATAGGTCAAACACCCGTTATCGATGGTTTGCTTGACGATCAGGGTTGGGAAGTGGCAGAATGGACGTCTAACTTTACCGAGTTTGAACCTGATAACGCAACTCCCCCAGGTCAAAAAACCAAATTCAGAATAGTATATGACAAAAAGTTTTTATACGTAGGTGTAAGATGTTATGATACTGAACCCTCGAAAATTGAAAAACGTTTGGCACGGCGTGATAATTTTGCTGGGGATTGGATAGAAATCAATATCGACAGTTATAATGATAAGCGAACGGCCTTTTCTTTCACTGTTACGGCTGCAGGAGTAAAAAACGATGAATTCATCTCGCAAAATGGTGAAAACTGGGATGAAAGTTGGAACCCAATATGGTATACTGCGGCGAATATTGATGATGAAGGTTGGACTGCTGAAATGAAAATACCTTTTAGCCAACTTAAATTTGGAAAGCAGAAAGAACAGATTTGGGGTGTACAGATGCATCGCAGGTTATTTCGGGAAGAGGAAAGATCATTATGGCAACATGTACCACAGGATACACCGGGTTGGGTAAGTGAATATGGCGAACTAAGAGGGTTGAAGGATATTCAACCACAAAGACAATTGGAAATACAACCCTTTATTGTGAACCAGTTAGATACCTATCCTAAGGAGGCAGGCAATCCGTTCAGGGATGGGTCCGATTTTATACTTAACGGTGGCTTGGATGCAAAAATCGGCATTACCAATGACCTAACCTTGGACCTGACGGTAAATCCAGATTTTGGTCAGGTAGATGCGGATCCAGGCGCCATAGCATTAGATGGGTTTCAGATATTTTTTCAGGAAAGACGGCCTTTTTTCGTCGAGAATAAAAACATATTCGATTACGAATTTGCCGACCGTAACGATAATCTTTTTTACAGTCGAAGAATTGGACGAGAACCACAGGGACAGGCCAATTTGGCAAGTGGGGAGTTTTCGGATCAACCCAATAACACCACGATTTTAGGTGCTGCCAAATTTTCAGGTAAGACCAAAACAGGATGGTCGTTGGGCTTATTGGAAAGCGTTACTGGCAAAATGTTCGCTGAAGTTGATACCAATGGTGAAAGACGGCAAGAATTGGTTGAACCCTTGACTAATTATCTGGTAGGAAGGGCACAAAAGGATTTCAATAATAGGAATTCCTATATCGGTGGAATTTTTACGGCGACTAATAGAAAATTGGAATCGAATCTCGAATTTCTTAGAAAAGCCGCCTATACCGGAGGGTTTGATTTTAAGCACAATTGGAAAGAACGTAATTATTATCTCGAAGGAAATATTGTTACGAGTCATGTTATAGGAAGTGAGGAGGCTATAACGAATACACAAAACAGTATTACCCATTTATTTCAAAGAGTTGATGCGGAACATGTGGAAGTAGATACAAACCGAACTTCATTGACCGGTACAGGGGGTAAATTGGAGATTGGGAAAGCTGGTGGAGGAAACTGGCGATATGAAGGTGGGGTAATTTGGCGTTCGCCTGAATTGGAATTGAATGACGTTGGTTTTTTACGACAAGCCGATTTGATCAAACAGTATTTGGAAGTGCGTAGATTATTTTTGAAGCCCACGAACTTCTATAGGCGTATGCAGTTTGGATTGGAGCAATACACAACCTATGATTTTGAAGGGAATTATAATCGTATTCAATACCAGTTCGAAGGATTCCTTAATTATAAGAACAATTGGTGGACGGAGATTGGTGGAGCACATAAACCAAGAATATTCTCAAATACGGTATTAAGAGGAGGGCCTCGATGGCGATGGTCCGATGAGAATTTCGGCTATTTGTTCTTTGGGTCTGACCAGCGCAAAAAATTCAATTTCACTCTTGGTTATGTCAATAGCCAGGCTGCCGAAGATAATTTTTCATTGGAACGTTACGTGATGCGCTTTAGGTACCAACCTTTTGATGCATTTAGTCTTTCGGCGGTAATAGAGTACGAGGAGAATCCGAATAAGACACAATACGTAGATGAGGTAATGTTTAATGGAACTCCCAGGTACATTACCGCAAATATAGACCAACGTACCTTTGCGACTTCTTTGCGTTTCAATTATAGTTTAAACCCTAATCTGTCTATTCAGTTTTATGGCCAGCCATTTATTTCAAGAGGAACATATACCAACTTTAATTATGTGAATGATCCCATCGCCGAAAAGTTGGATAATAGGGTAACCTTGTTCAATACCGGACAGATAACCAGAACAAATAATACAGGTTCTTATTTTGTGGATGAAAATTTAGATGGTAATACCGATTATGAAATAGCTGATCCCGACTTTTCCTTTGTTCAATTCAGATCTAATCTGGTATTGCGTTGGGAGTATATACCGGGTTCTGAAATATTTTTGGTTTGGTCGCAAGGAGTTACTGGTTTCGGAGACCCCATGGAATCCTTGGGAAGTAATCTTGAAGCCCAGATTTTGGATCAAAAGATGGATAATACTTTCCTGATCAAGGCAACCTATCGCTTTATTCTTTAAGGTAAGCGAGCTGTTTCATATACTAAAAAGTCGTTTTTTACGTTTTGGCCTTGATATAGAAACTAAACGATAAAATGATGAAAAATTATTCTTTATTAGGTGTATTGGCGTTATTTCTTCTTTTTTCCTGTTCTTCGGACAAGGAGGCGGATGTAGTGGATGCCAATGCTATTATTGGAACCTGGGATGCTACCGAATTGATGATAAACAATGAAACTGCAAGTGATGATGCCAAAAATGCCCGTGATATACTAAACTTTTTAACTGCACAGGATTGTTATATTCTTTCATTTACCTTCAATAGTGATTTAAGTGTCACAGCGGATAATTCATCCAATTATGTTGAGATCAGTGTGAATTCTGCCGGTACGGGATTGGAGATTCCTTGTCCAACCGAAAGCGATACCGAAGCAAGTACCTATACTTTCGACGGTATGGTATTGACCATATTGGATGGAAATGGTGAAACAGTAAGCGTTGATGCTTCGATTGAGGGGGATATAATGACAGTTGATGCTGCTGATTTAGACATACCCAACTTTAATGATTGTGGTGAATTTGTATTTATAAAAAGATAAGGTTTAAAAAC
>JAHHKH010000270.1 GCA_018679695.1 Maribacter sp. | reverse complement strand
TCCCTGCCCCGCTCCGCTTTAATTTGCCGAATATCTGGTCTAGTGCCCGCTGTCTAATGATACGTTCCATTTTGGCCGTAATAGATAGATTAGCCGAACCTTCTTCACCTTCACCTTGGCCACCTCCATCTTCAAATTCCTCACGCAAGTATCCTTTTGCTTTAAGGTCTTCTATAAAATCGTCAATGGTATAGTTTTCATCGGTAAGTTCATATTCCTTGTCGAGTTCCCGCAACCAATCCAAGGCCTCATCCACATCACCGGAAGTATGTGTAATAAGTTCTTGGAAAATATCGAATAGTTTCTCAAATGGGGACAGCTCGGGCGCCTCATAGGTAGAAAAACGATAACCTTTTCTAACATTCATAGCCATGACATAAAAATAAGGTATTTAGAACGACAGGGAATTGTTTTTAGAAAAACTTAACTAGGTTTTGAAAATACAACCCCTATTTATGTCTTCGTTTTAACACCGCGACAATGTCATTTAATACATACCCTTTTGCCTGAAGCAGAATCAGAAAATGGAATAATAGATCTGCGCTTTCGTTCAAGAACAAATCGTCGTTTTCATCTTTGGCCTCAATTATAACTTCCACTGCTTCTTCCCCAACTTTTTGTGCAATCTTGTTCAAACCACTTCTAAAAAGCGAAGCAACATAACTTTCAGAATTAGCTTGGTTTTCTTTACGTTCAGAGATTATTTTCTCCAATTCGGATAAAAACCCAAACCCCTGTTTATTTGTCTCATTCCAGCAGGTATCACTACCCTTATGACAAGTTGGACCCTCTGGATTAACGCTTATCAATAATGTATCGTTATCACAATCATTTTTAATTTCGACCAAATTCAAAAAGTTCCCACTTTCCTCTCCCTTGGTCCATAGTCGCTGTTTGGTACGGCTAAAAAAAGTGACCCTTTTAGTATCCAAGGTTTTCTCGTAGGCTTCTTTGTTCATATAGCCCAACATTAGAACATTCTTGGTTATTGCATCTTGGATGATTGCAGGTATGAGGCCGTCTGTATTTTTGGTAAAATCTATTTTCATTTTAAAACTGCTATTTGGTTCAATTCATATCGGATAAGGCGTAATTTACGGCTGCTTCGGCGTGGATTCGCGTGGTATCAATAACCGGGATTTTACAATCACCTTGTTGAATAAGCAACGGAATCTCGGTGCAACCTAAAATAACAGCCTCTACCCCTTCGGCTGCTGATTTTTTAATGATTTCGAGGTATTGCTTTTTTGAATCCTTGGCAATGATCCCCTTGGCCAATTCGGTATAGATCACTTCGTGTACGACCTCCCTATCTCCTGCAGAAGGTACAACCACATCAATTCCATATTGGTTTTTTAAAATGTCTTTATAGAAGTCCAGTTCCATGGTATATTTTGTTCCCAAAAGCAATACCTTTTTACACCCCTTCTTTTTTATTTCTTCTCCACAAACTTCGGCGATATGTAATAAGGGAATTGTGGTGCTATCCTTAATGGCATCGGTACAGAGGTGCATTGTATTGGCGCAGACCAAAATCAATTCAGCTCCTGCCTTTTCGAGTCTGAATGCAATTTGGGCCATATCCTTGTTCAATACCTCCCATTGGCCTTTTTCCTGCTTTTCTGAAATATCGGCAAAATCGACCGATTCTATTAAACATTTGCATGAATGCCTATCACCCAAAGTATTGGCCACCCCTTCATTCAGATATTGATAATACAACAATGTTGACTGCCATGTAATTCCCCCTATTAAGCCAATTTTTTTCATTTAATAAATCTTCGATATCCCCTTAAAGGAATTTATTTGTATTTAATTTAATCTCATAAAGTAGATTGGATAGCCTAAGGACTCATCTTTATGCTTTATTTTAAAACCGAATTTCCGATACAATTTTACATTTTTGTCGGATACCGTATCTATAATTACCGGCAATTTTTTTTCATTATAGGGATGCAACACCTGAAGCACCAATTTTGCAGCAGATCCACGACCAAAATAATCTTTTGATACACCCATAATAATCGGTCTTATATGATTTTCCTTAGGGTAAGATTGTTTCATGAGCCTCTGCCTTTTCAAAACTCTGAATATATTTTTCAAACCTATACATTTTAAGGCCAATTCAATGTCGAGGGCTATGGTCTTGAGGGTGGTTCTTTCCTTTTCTGAGAAAATGACCAAAAGACAGGCTTTTTTATTTTCAGAAAGAAAAACCTTGCCGAACAACAATGCCTTTTCAAATAAATATCCCATTAATATCCTCATTCGTTCAATTCTTCTTGCATCTTGCTTTACAATAAAATTTATCGAATTATCCGCTTCATCATCTTCAAAAGCCGAAACGAGAATATCAACGGTCAAATCCTTATGTTGCCTATTCGCTTCAATCAAACCTCAAATTCTTACTGGAATCCCTTTTGTTTTCAATTCCTTTTTTAAATCCTTAATCTCTATTTCCTTATAATGAAAGACACTTGCAGCCAATGCTGCATCCGCTTTGCCTTCAATAAAGGCATCTACAAAATGTTGCACATTCCCCGCCCCACCAGATGCGATTATTGGAATATTCAACTCCAATGATAATTTAGCTAGTGCCTCATTGGCAAATCCGTTTTTAGTCCCGTCATGGTTCATTGAAGTGAATAATATTTCCCCTGCCCCACGTTCCTCGACTTCTTTGGCCCATTCGAACAGTTTTATTTTGGTAGGTACTTTTCCGCCTACCAAATGCACCATCCACTCGCCATCAATCTCTTTGGCATCTATTGCCACAACAATGCATTGTGATCCAAACTTGGCGACCAAATCATTAATCAATTGTGGATTTTTTACTGCCGATGAATTGATCGAAACCTTGTCAGCTCCATTATGCAATAGCAAATCAACGTCTTCAACCGATGAAATTCCACCACCCACCGTAAAAGGGATATTTACTTTTTCGGCAACATGATAGACCAGCTCTGCCAATGTCTTTCTTTTTTGTTCTGTCGCCGAAATATCCAAGAACACCAATTCATCAGCTCCTTGCCTGCTATATATTTCAGCGAGTTCAACAGGATCTCCGGCATCCCGCAAATCGACGAAATTGATTCCCTTTACGGTGCGACCATCCTTTATATCCAAGCATGGAATGATTCGTTTTGCAAGCATTAATCTTTGTTTTTAGTGTTTAGGTCAATCCCATCATAAAATCCCAGATCCTTGTTTTTCAGTAGTTTCACCCAAAAAGCAATTTGTCCGGTATGATATGAATAATGTTCAACGGCATGGAGAACATTTCCAACACCCGAGAATTCAAAACCTTGAACTTCACGTTTTTTTAACCATTGTTCAGGAGTGGTATTTTTGATTACTTCCTTCGCTTTGTTTACCGTGGCTTTTAACTTTTGGAGCAGTTCGGCTTTATTCAAACCTGACAATGTGCTGAATTCCAATTCCCTAACTCTAATATCCTCTGTCTCACCCAAAGAAGAAATAACGTATTGCGTTATATTACCACAAACATGCAATATCAGATTGCCAATACTATTGGAAGCTTTATTTGGACGTTTCCAAACATCCTGCTCTCCAAGTTGCGTTAAGGCAATGGCTATCATTCCAGTGTTCTGATCCATACGATACAGGACATTTTCAACGATTTCATTTAGTATCCTATCCTCTGCATTCATGTTGTTGAGATATAGTTTTCCAGTTGCTTTAAACTTATTCTGTTTTCGTAAATGGCCTTGCCTATGATAGCACCCTCGCAGCCTATCCGGGCAAGTTTTGGCAGTTCGTCAAACTCCGATATGCCACCACTGGCAATTAGTTTAATGCCAGGTATTTCAGTGTCCTCAACTCCACTAAGTCCAATTGAGGTTTGTGTCTTTGACGTTTTGGAAATAATTTTTTTATATAGTTCAAAAGAGGGTCCTTGGAGCATACCGTCCTTACTTATATCGGTACAAATAACATAATCGATTCCCTTTTTCTGATACGATTGAATAAAAGGTATCAAATCCTTATTGGATTCCTCCAACCATCCAGATACGGCAACCTTTTCATTGGTGGCATCGGCCCCCAATATGATTTTATCATTACCATATTTCGCCAACCATCTTAAAAAAACATCCCTGTTCTTTACTGCAATACTTCCTCCTGTAACTTGTTTGGCGCCACTTTCAAAGGCGATGCGCAAGTCATCATCACTTTTTAGACCTCCACCAAAATCAATGCTCAAAGCCGTTCTTGACGCAATTTCCTCCAGAATCTTATAATTCACAATATGTTTTGATTTGGCCCCATCCAAATCTACTAGATGAAGATACTGAATACCATGGGCCTCAAATTCCATGGCGACTTCAAGTGGGTTTTCATTATAGATCTTTTTTGTGTCATAATCGCCTTTTGAAAGGCGAACACATTTGCCTTCTATGATATCTATTGCAGGTATTATTCGCATTTATATTTTATATCAATTTTAATTTGTCATTGGTCATCCATAATCTGGAATCGCCTATACTTTTGAAATTGAACTTTTCATATAGTTCGTGGGCATCTTTGGTCTTCAATGCAATGGTCTTCAAATTTTGGACAACATCGTGTTTCATGATGTACTCCATCAATTTTGTACCATAACCCCTACCTCGATAGCTATCAAAAACAATAACATCCATGAAATAGCCAAAGGCAACATGGTCAGTTACAACACGTGCAAATCCTACTTGATCGTTCAAATCATTGTACATTCCAAAACATAGCGAATTCTGTATGGTTACTTCTACTTCATTAAGGGTTCTACCCCTGCCCCAATAGGATACATTACTGATGTACTGGTGTATACGCTCAATGTCGAGCAAACTTTTATCTGTCGAAATAAAGACTTTCATTTTATGCTTTATCAATGAAATTTTTTAATATACGTTCCCCAACATCACTACTCTTTTCTGGATGAAACTGTACCCCATAAAAATTATCCTTAGCTAAGGCAGCACTATACTTTAATCCGTAATCAGATGTCGCGATTGTCTCTTTGCACAATGGTGCATAAAAGCTGTGTACCATGTAAATATGCTTACCATCGGCTATACCTTTGAACAATTCCGATTTCAATTCGGTGATTTCATTCCAGCCTATTTGTGGGACCTTAACTTTATCTGAAAATTTAACTACATCGGTATTGAAAATGCCGAGACCTTTGGTATTACCTTCCTCTGAGGAATTGCACATTAACTGCATTCCCAGGCATATACCTAAAACCGGTTGTTTTAATTCGGGAATCAGGTTATCCAATGTACTTTGTCTTAACATCTTCATTGCACTACTGGCTTCGCCAACTCCGGGGAAAATGACCCTATCTGCATTTTTTATTTCATTTACATCATGGGTCAAAATAGCATTGTATCCCAAACGTTGAAAAGCAAATTTTATACTTTGTATGTTGCCCGCACCGTAATTTATTATAACAATCTTCATAACATACCTTTAGTTGACGGCAAAACCATTTTTTCCGGATCCCTTTTTATGGCCATTTTTATCGCTTTGGCAAAAGCCTTGAAAATGGCCTCGATCTTATGGTGCTCATTGATACCCTCTGCCTTTATATTTAAATTGGCCTTTGCACCATCGCTAAACGACTTAAAGAAGTGATTGAACATCTCGGTTGGCAACTTTCCTATCATCTCGCGTTTGAAATCCGCTTCCCAAACCAACCAGTTGCGTCCCCCGAAATCAATGCTTACTTGTGCAAGACAATCGTCCATAGGAAGACAAAAACCGTATCTTTCAATTCCCAATTTATTCCCTAAGGCCTCGTAAAACACCTCTCCTAGAGCTATTGCCGTATCTTCAATAGTATGATGCTCATCGACTTCCAAATCACCATTCACTTTAATTTCAAGATCCATTTGGCCGTGTCTTGCCAGTTGATCCAACATGTGGTCAAAAAATGGCAACCCGGTACTGATATTCCCATTTCCAGTACCATCAAGATTCAATTTGATGTAGATATCGGTCTCATTTGTTTTTCGGGTGATCCCAGCAACCCTATCCCGTAATTTTAGGAATTCATAAATACGCTCCCAATCGTTGTTTTCAAGGACAATCACATCTGTTAACTCCTGTCTCTTTACGGT